>JAJQHP010000001.1 GCA_021199695.1 Clostridiales bacterium | reverse complement strand
GTACAAAGTAAACCCTTTATCATGCGACTCCCGCCAGGGCGACCCGGCGGGAGTCGTAACCGTTTCAGGCGATATTTCGGTCATCGTTCTAACGGCAGGACCGAATACATATCCTCCCTGAGAAGGGACAAACGGAAATGGAGAGACAGCTATGAAGCAAAAAACGACCTGGCAGCAGCGGCGGGAACGATTCCGGCAGACCGCCCACTCCCGGGGCTTCACCCTGGCGGTCTACCTGGTGCTGCGGCTGCTGGTCATCTTCTGCATGATCCGCCAGTTTATCCAGGGGAACTACAACTATGTGATGCTCTGCGTCCTGTCCCTGGTCATTATGGTGGTGCCCTCCTTTTTGCGGGGCAGGTTCCGGATCTATCTGCCGGATGCGCTGGAGGTGTCTATCTACGTCTTTGTGTTCGCCGCCGAGATTTTGGGAGAGATCGGCAACTTTTATGGCTATATCCCCTTCTGGGACACGCTGCTCCACACGTTTAACGGCTTTCTGGCGGCCTCCGTCGGCTTCAACCTGGTGGAGCTGCTCAACACCCACACCAAGCGGATGAACATGGCCCCTCTGTTCGTGGCCATCGTGTCCTTCTGCTTCTCCATGACGGTGGGGGTCATGTGGGAGTTTGTGGAGTTCTCCGCAGACCGGCTCTTTTATCTGGATATGCAGAAGGATGAGATCGTCACCACCGTCGGCTCTGTCTCCCTCAACCCGGAGGCAAAAAACGACCCGGTGGTCGTCCGGGACATCGCCTATACCGTTCTCTACGACGCCGACGGCAACGAGCTGGCGGTGGTGGAGGGCGGCTACCTGGACATCGGCATCGTGGACACCATGGAGGACCTGTTCGTCAACCTGGTGGGGGCGCTGACCTTCTCCGTCTTTGGGTGGTTCTACCTCCACAGGAAGCAGGGGAAGGAGTCTATCGTGGACTACTTCATCATCACCATGGAGCCGAGAGAGGATCGGGTGGACGCCCTGACCGGGGAGCCGACGGGACCGGACGCCCCGCCGGAGGACACGCCGTAGGTCTCCGCCTGGCAGTTCCGCCTCCTTTTGGACAAAATGCAAACATCGTCCAAATTTGTAACGGTTCCGGCCAAATGCGCAAAAATCCGACAAACGAAAAATCTGTCCGGTGAAGTTCGAAAAAGAGGGGGTTATAATCGGGCATAACAAGTCGGAGAACATTGCGCATGGGCCGGGGGCCCGGCCGCAATGACGGCAAAAAGGAGGCCCATTGTTATGGACGTGGGAAACGCAATCAAAAAATTTGGTCTGGAGCAGGCGATCGCCTATCTCCAGAAGGACCCGGAGACCAACATGAAAAAGCTGATAGATGTGGGGGACAAGGTCGCCGGAGGAATGTTCCCCCGTCAGCGCAACGCCATCCGGGAGGCCGTCTATAACCCCGATAACCCCTATCACCAGTACATCCTCCGCCTCATCAAAGACACGGACGAGGACGTGCTGAAGACGGTGGCCACCAACTTCTTCATCAATGTCAATCTGAAGGGCTGGCCCCTCCAGGACGAGATGCGGGAGAAGTACGGCTGTAACATTCCCTGGGCCATCCTGCTGGACCCCACCTCCGCCTGTAACCTCCACTGCACCGGCTGCTGGGCGGCGGAGTACGGCAACCGGCTGAACCTGTCCTATGACGAGATCGACAGCATTATCCGTCAGGGCAAGGAGCTGGGGGTCTATATGTACATCTACACCGGCGGCGAGCCGCTGGTGCGGAAGAAGGATATCATCCGCCTGTGCGAGAAGCACGACGACTGCATCTTCCTGTGCTTCACCAACGCCACCCTCATCGACGAGCAGTTCGCCGACGATATGCTCCGGGTGAAAAACTTCATCCCCGCCATCTCCCTGGAGGGCTTTGAGGAGGCCACCGACGGCCGCCGGGGCCAGGGGGTCTATCAGAAGGTCATCCACGCCATCCGACTGCTCCATGAGCGCCGCCTGGTCTTTGGCATCTCCGCCTGCTACACCAGCGCCAACCTGGACTCCATCACCTCGGAGGAATTCTACGACAGCCTGATCGACCTGGGGGTCTACTTCATCTGGTACTTCCACTATATGCCCGTGGGCAACGACGCCAGCCCGGACCTGTTGCTCACCCCGGAGCAGCGTGAGACGATCTATCACCGCATCCGCCACTACCGGGCCACCAAGCCCCTGTTCCCCATGGACTTCCAGAACGACGGCGAGTTTGTGGGCGGCTGTATCGCCGGCGGCAGACGGTATCTCCACATCAACGCCAACGGCGACGTGGACCCCTGCGTCTTTATCCACTATTCCAACTGCAATATCCGGGAGTGCACCCTGTTGGAGGCCCTCCAGTCCCCCATCTTTATGGCCTATCACGACGGCCAGCCCTTCAACGACAACCATCTCCGTCCCTGCCCCATGCTGGAAAATCCGGACGCCCTGCGCAAGATGGTCAAGGAGACCGGCGCCCACTCCACCGACCTGGAGTCTCCGGAGACGGTGGACCACCTGTGCGACAAGTGCGTGGAGTACGCCGCCAACTGGAAGCCCACCGCCGACCGGCTGTGGAAGGAGTCCCAGGAGGAGAAGGCGAAGCGCCAGGCCCAGCGGGAGCTGGAGGAGCAGCAGGCCCAGCAGAAGAAGAAAAAGTAAGTTCCGCAGCAGATCGCCCGTGGAGCAGGGTCTCCCCTGTTTCGCGGGCATTTTTTTCGCTGTAAGACTTTACAATCGGGAGAAATCTGGTATAATAGGGTCTGCTGAGTTGATCACAGCGCAGCGTATGGGCCTGTAGCGCAGCTGGGAGTGCAAGCGTAACGGTTTTATGCACGACAGTTTTGGGTCTGTGACC
>JAJQHP010000127.1 GCA_021199695.1 Clostridiales bacterium | reverse complement strand
TTTGGTCTGTGTATGCGTCTCTGCCGCAACCGGGAGGAGGCGGAGGAGCTCTATCAGGACACCTGGCTCCGCATCCTCCAGAGCTGGGACAGCTACCGCCCGGAGGTCCCCTTCGAGCCCTGGGCTGCCCGGATCTGTGTCAATCTCTACCGGGACGGGCTGCGGCGGCTGAAACGGCGCATCGTCACCCTGAGCTTCCCCACCTGGGAGGCCCAGGACGAGGCCATCAACAGCGCCGCCGCCCCGGAACAGGAGGACCGGTCCGACCTGTATGCCGCCCTGGACAGGCTCCCCGACCGGCTCCGGCTCCCGGTCATTTTGTACTACTTCAACGGACACGACATCAAAGAGACCGCCCGGCTGCTGAATCTGCCGGAGGGAACGGTCAAGTCCCGGCTGGCCCGGGCCAGAGAGACGCTGAGGAGGTGGCTCACGGATGAAGATGGATTTTGAGCAATACGACCCGCCCCGGCTCACCCGGGCGGAGCTGGAGCAGCGTCTGGCCCGGCGGGAACGGAACCGGTGCATCCTGCTGACGGCCCTGCTGGCGCTCGCCCTGGCGGTGCTGGCGTGGAGCCTGTTCCGTCTGCTGCCCCCGCCGTTGCTCCAACAGTTCCCCTGGCTGGACAAGGCAGTCGGGTTCGGCCTGCTCTCCTCCCTGCTGACGGCAGTGACGGAGCTGGCGGTCTACTTCGTATTAAGGAGGGATTCATCATGGCAATCGCTACAGGAGTCTCTGTAATTGCTGTTCTCATCCTCGTTCTGGCCCTGGGCATCGTCATCGCCCTGGGGGTCTACGTCTGGCAGGACGCCGGGCGGCGGGGGATGAACCGGGTGCTCTGGACGCTGGTGGTGCTGCTGGTGCCCTACTGCATCGGCGTCATCATCTACCTGCTGGTCCGGAGCAACCGGGGGGACTATCAGTGTCCCCAGTGCGGTCAGACGGTGGAGCTGCAATTCACCCGCTGTCCCAACTGCGGAGCCACCCTCCGGGCCAGCTGCCCCGGCTGCGGCAGACCGCTGGAGCCGGGTTGGAAGCTCTGCCCCCAGTGCGGGACGCCTCTCGACCCGGACAGCGGCGTCACCCCTCCCGTCCGGCGGAAGGACAGGCTGTGGCTGGTGCTGTTGCTGCTGCTGATCGTCCCGGTGGTGCTGGTGGTACTGCTGGCCCTGGGTGCCATGGGATACGGTGCCAACCTGCTCGTCAGCGACTTTGACAGCTCCTACTCCTATTACTTTTCCGACGACAGTTACTTTTCCGATGACAGCTTTTACTCCGTCTTTACCGCCGTCACGGAGGACGACCTGGAGGACTGCGACGAGGCAGCCCAATGGCTGGATTCCGTGGAGGACGAGCTGGCCGACGGACAGGTCTGTATCCTCCGGTTCCAGACGGACGAGTGGGCCGGGGGCGTGCTGGCCTCTGTGGGCGACTGTACCCCCTCCTGCTATCCGGACGAGGACGATGAGCAGGTGAACCTCAGCATCTACCCGGCGGTGGACAGCGAGCTGACCCTCTACGTCTTTGTCTACCGGCCCGCCAGCCTCCCCTGGTATCTCCAGGCGGTGGACAGCGACGGCGACCCCACCGGGGAGGACGTTCCCGCCTCTGTCACCGTGGCGGCAGACCACCAGTCGGTGGCGGACTTCTGCCTGGATGTGACAGACGCTCTGGATGCGAGCAGCGATATTCTCACTGTCACAGAGCCGGAGGATACTGTGGAGGAGGTACTGGCCCCGGAGGGAGACGTCTGATGACAAAACACACGGCCCCGGCACAGCAAACCGCTTGTGCCGGGGCCGTGTTCAATTCATCGTATGGTGCCCAGTGACCAGTCACTAACCACTAGCCACTAATCACCAGCCACTACTCTCCGGGCAGGTCAAACAGGCAGTCCCGCCCTCTGGCGCTCCGGGCGGAGCGGACGTATCGCGCCCCCTCCACCGCCACCAGGTTGGGGAAGCTCCCCACGTTCACCTGGATATAGCCCGGGTTGTAGTCCAGGTAGTCCCACAGATCGGCCACCTGAAAGTAGCCGGGCCGGACGCCGCCGGTGATATACAGGGCCTGGATGTCCCGGGGGTCGAGAGACGCCTCCCGGCCCGGTTTCATTTTCCGTCTGGTTGCGAGCATGACAAGGAGTCCTTTCACTTGGGTCTGTATGACAGTATAGCATATGATGGACACTTTGTCAAAAATTGTTGGGTGTGGGTGGAACAGCAACGAATTCGCCGTAGTGCGTAGCTGATTGGGAGTGCGTACCGCTCTCCCTCCGTCACGGCTGACGCCGTGCCACCTCTACCGCCTACGGCGGCACTTCGCCTCAAAGGGGGAGGCAAGGGTCTGGCATAACCCCTTGGCTCCCTCTCCGAGGCAGGGAGCCTAGAAGATTGCAGCGCACCCCTTGGCTCCCTCTCCGAGGGAGCTGGCTGCCCAAAGGGCAGACTGAGGGAGTGCAGCAGGCACTTTCCACTTGCTGAACTCTTTCGGCGAATTCGTACCAACTCCCCACGAGTGCGCCGTAGTGCGTAGCTTATCGTGGGTGCGTGCCGCTCTCCCTCAGTCAGCTTCGCTGACAGCTCCGCCGTCAAGCGGCACTTCCGCTTCGCTCCCTGCCTCAAAGAGGGAGCCAAGGGGAGTGCAGCAGGCACTTTCCACTTGCTGAACTCTTTCGGCGAATTCGCAATTACCCCATCACTCGCTCAGCACCGTCCCGTCCGCCAGGGTGATGGTGTAGCCGTTAAAGTTGATGGTGCCGTTGTTGGTCAGGCTGGTGACGGTGCAGTCCCCGGTGAGGGTCCAGGTGCAGCCGGACTCCACGGTGATAACGGCGTTATCCTCCACCGCGTCGCCGCCCTCGGCGTTTTCCACGATGTTGACCGTGCCGGTAAAGTCGGAGCCGTTCGTCAGCGTCATCTCCAGGGTGGAGATGGTGTCCACCACAATATCGCCCTCCAGGGTCTGGCCGTCGGCGGTGAACTCCACCTGAGCGCCGTTGGAGCCTGCGCTGCCCCAGCCGTGGCTGGCGCTGTTACCGGTGACGGTGAGCAGGTTGCCGTCCGTCTCGTTGTTCACGATGGTCACGCCGGACAGGGTCAGGACACAGTGGGTGTTGGTGACATAGATCACGTCCCCGTTGTTGCTGGTCAGGGTGCCGCCCGTCATGGAGAAGGTGGAGGTCCCCACCTCGGCGTCGCCGGACATGGACTGGTAGATCATGACGGAGTGGACGTTCTCATCCGAGCTGGTGCCCTGGGTGTCGCTCATGTTGCCGTACACGTCGCAGTCGGTGAGGGCGATGGAGTTCTCCCCCTCGATGACCAGGGCCTCGGAGCTGTTGGCGGTCAGGATAGCGTTGGCCACGGTGATGTCCGCGGTGGAGTAGACCGCCGGGGAGTTGTAGCCGTTGGTGGTGTAGGTGCCACCGTCCACGTTTACCGTGCCGCCGCCCCGGTCGGAGCGGATGGCGGCGGAGGAGCTGCCGGAGGTCTCCACCGTCAGATTGGACGCGATGGTAGTACCGCCGCCGGTGGTCTGGATGCCGCCGGAGTTGTCCGCGGTGGTGGTGATGACAGAGTCAGAGATGGTGACGGTGGTCCCCTCTCCGTAGCTGAACACGCCGTTGCCGTTCTGGGCGGAGGAGGTGACGGTTGCGTTGGTGATGGTCACGTCCGCCCCGTCGGTGGCCAGCAGGGCGGCGTTCATGCCGTAGAAGTCGCCGGTCTCGGTGTTGGAGGTAGATCCGGCGGACTTATCCACCGTGATGCCGTCCAGGGTGACGGTGGCCCCGTCCACCCGGAGGGCGTTCTCATCGTCCCCGGTGGAGGTGTAGGTCCCGCCGGAGTAGTCCCCGTCCTCGTCGATGGTGTTGGCGGCGGTGCCCTGCTCCACCTCGGTGGAGTCGCCGCCGAAGCTGCCGCCCATATCGCCGCTGCCCATGCCGCCGGTCAGGGACAGCACGGTGACGGAGGACACGGCCCCGTCTGCGTCGTACTCGATTTGCAGGATATCGTCCACTGCCAGGTCGGAGACGCTCCCCGTCTCCCCGTCGGACAGGGTGATCGTCACGTCGGTCAGGTCCAGAATCAGGCTCTCGTCCCCGGCGGTAAAGCCGCTGCCGCCCATGCCGCCGCCCTGGCTGTCGGGCATTTCGCCGTCGAAGCCGCCGCCCTCCGGCATTTCGCCGTCAAAATCGCCGTCCCCGTCGGGCATTTCGCCGTCAAAGTCCCCGCCCTCGCCGTCGGTGGGCAGGTCGTCAGGGGCCTCGCCATCCCCGGAGGGGGCTCCATCGCCGCCGCTGGGGGCCTCGCCGTCGGAGGGGACATCGGAGGGCGCTTCCCCGTCGGGCATCTCGGGAGCTTCCCCGTCCCCCATCTCCTCGCCGTCAGGCAGCTCCGGAGCCTCGCCGTCGAAGCCGCCGCCGGACATTCCGGTCAGCTCCCCCAGCTGGAGGGTGACGGTGGAACCGTCGATGGCGGTGATCTGGCCCACCTGGGTGGTAGTCTCCGTGTCGGCGGAGGTCTCCTCCACTTCGTCGGTCTCGGTGGTTTCGGTCTCTGTGGTGGTATCCGTCTCCGATGTATCCTCGCTCTCCGTGGAGGAGCAGGCCGTCACCAACAGGGCCAGCGCCAGGGCGCAGAGGATGGAGAGGAGCTTTTTGCATGATTTCATAATGGATCATCTCCTTTTGTGGCAACAGGATACACCGGGGAGCTTAAGGGGAGCTTAAAGGGGCAAATTTTCTTTCCTTCTGCGCCATGGTCCCATGATACTCCGGCCGACAGGCCTAAAAAATGAACCGCTCTCCGTTTGGGAGAGCGGTTCGGCTCGTTGGGCGGCTTACGACTGAGGGAAAATCTCCCGCAGTACACGATGGCTGGCCTGGCCGTCGTCCATGGGGGTGTAGGTCTGATTGAAGCGCTCATAGGCCTCATCGTATCGGAAGCCCCCGTTGAACTGCTCCAGGATAGCCGCCTCCAGCTCCTCCTGGGTGCGGAGGATGGGGAAGGGCAGCTCGGACAGGTCGATGTAGAAGTCCCGGAGTTGGTTCTGATACCGCTCCAGGTCGTACATGAACAGCAGAATGGGCCGCCGGAGGATGGCGTAGTCAAAAAAGACGCTGGAATAGTCGGTGATGAGCATATCGGAGATCACATAGACCTCGTTCACATCGTCCACCTTCGCCACGTTGAACACCCGGCCCTCGTACCGCTCGAAATCAAACTTGTCAGCGATAAAGTAGTGAGGCCGGAACAGGATGACGTACTCCTCACCCAGCTTCTCCAGCAGCCGGTCGAAGTCCATCTCCAGATGGAAGCCGTAGGAATAGGCCTTGTCCAGCTTCTCATCGTCCCGGTAGGTGGGCGCATAGAGAATGACCTTTTTCCCCTCCGGCACCCCCAGCCGCTCACGGATGGCGGCGACATCCTCCTGGGTATACCGGGAGAGGAAATCGTTGCGGGGGTACCCCTGCTGGATCATGCGGACGTGCTGCCCGTAGTCCTTCAGCGCAAAGGCGGAGGTCAGCTTTTCCGTGTAGAAATCGGAGGGCGAGAGCATGACCGTCATCTTCTGCACCCGCTCCCGGTAGCGCTGGTGGATCTCCTCGGCGGTGTTGACGCTGTTAGTGTCCAACTCGATGTCGCAGCCCAGCCGTTTCAGTGGGGTTCCGTGCCAGGTCTCGATGAGCTCCTGTCCCTTCCGGAGCTTGATGAAGCCCAGAGGCATGGAGTTGGTGACAATATACTTAGCTGTGGCGCAGGCCAGCTTATGGTTTCGGGCATTGTACCGCACCACCCGGGTACGGGGCCCGGCGATCCGGTTACGCCGCCCGGCGCCCTTGGTAAAAGCCCAGACAAAGTGATAATCCTGATAGGCCGGGTCGGACAGCATCTCCAGGTACAGGGCCTTGGGGCTGCAGGTGTACTGCCTCCCCTGGAAGGCGTCAAAGACCACCAGATGCTCGTCCAGCGGCAGGACCCACCGGGCGATGAGATACAGGATATTCACCAGCCAGCGGTAGAACCGGTGCAGCAGCTGAAACAGCGGCGATTCCCGGTCGATGTGCTTTCGGATAAAGCGTTTGACACTCATTTCTCTTTCCCCTTTCCTATGACCGCCTCTGTGACCCGGCGGGCGGCCTGTCCGTCGTCCAGAGGGGCAAACCGTTGGCGGAAGGCCTCCCACCGTTCGTCCCAGACAAATCCCTCTGTGGCCCGGATAGCGGGGGCCAGCTGGGCCTCCTCTGTCAAAATGGGGCCGGGCAGCTCATTCAGGTCGAAGTAAAAGCCCCGCAGCCGGTCCCGATACTGCTCCAGGTCGTACATATAAAACAGAATGGGACGGCGGAGGACCGCATAATCAAACATCGTGCTGGAATAATCGGTGATCAGCAGGTCTGCGGCCAGATACAGATCGTTGATCTCCTCCACCCCGGACACGTCCAGCACAAAGCCGTCCCAGGCAGAGAAGTCGCAGGCGGTGGCCACCAGGTAGTGGGCGCGGAACAGGATGACGTAGTCCTCCCCCAGCTTCTCCCGGAGGGCGGTGAAATCCACCGCCGGTCGGTAGGCGTACCCCGTCCCGGAGATGTGCTGATTATCCCGGAAGGTGGGGGCGTAAAGCGCCACCCGTTTTCCCTGGGGGATGCCCAGTTTGCGCCGCATAGACTGACATTCCTCTGCCGTGGCATTTGCCAGCCGGTCGTTCCGGGGATAGCCCAGCTCCAGGACTGTTCCCCCTCTCCCCCGGCGGCCCAGCTGCCAGGCGGAGCGGAAGCAATTTGAGGCAAAGGGGGACGGAGAGAGGAAAAAGTCCACCTTCTCCCCTTCCAGCCGATATTTTCGGCGGATCTCCGCCAGGGAGTTCATGGCGTTGCCCTCCTCCTGAATGTCGCAGCCCAGGCGCTTCAGGGGGGTTCCGTGCCAGCACTGGAGATAAATCTGCCCCCGGCGGGGGCTGATGTGCTCCGGCAGGGTAGAGTTGAACACCCAACAGCCCGCCCCGGCCATAGCCCGCTCAAAGGTTCTGCCGCCGAAGGGGACCACCCGGGTCCGGGGGTTGGCGGCCAGGGCCGCCTCTCCGGACGGTTCCGCCGCTGCCCAGAAAAAACGGTACTCTCCGTAGGCGGGGGACGCAAGCATATAGTCATAGATGGCCCTGGGGCTGCAGGAGCAGCTCTTTCCGTGATAGGAGCAAAACAGCACAGTTTTGGAGTCGGGCGCAACCCGCCAGGTCCTCAGCCGGTAGATCGCGCTCCGGAGCACCCGGAGGCATCGACGCGCCAGCAGCCGCAGGCCGGGGTAACGCTTGACCAGGTCGTAGGCTGTTTTTTTGACGCCGCTCTCCGGCATGAGATCGCCCCTTTCCATGGTTTTCCTGGCGAAGGGACGGCGAAAGCGTCCCTCAGGCATGATTATTGTACCGGGATGGGGCCGGATTGTCAACCTTTGGAATGTAATTGCCAGGGAGTCCATTTTGCCAGAGATTGTAAAAATGACCACTCCGGAGCCGCCCGGAACTGATATGGGTCTGTCTCTCAATGAAGGCCCGGACCATCGACGATTCCAATCCATAAAGCCCTTGCGAACCTCCATTCTTTTTTTCTCCGGCGGCGATGTGCAAGACATTTTTCCGGCTTGCAGCTTTGTCTGACCGGCAGTATAATAGCAGACAGAAGCGACAGGCAAGCTCTTTCCTGCTTTTTGGGCTCTTGACCTGACAAAAGAGGAAAGATCTGCTATAATACCTGTACAGACAGCTGTCTATAGAACCGAGGTGTCACCATGAACGCAGCTGAACGCCGTCAGACGGTGCTGAGCCTGCTCCAGACCACGCAAAAGCCCCAGAGCGCTGCCGCTCTGGCCCGGCGTTTTTCTGTCAGCCGACAGATCATCGTGGGAGATGTGGCCCTGCTCCGGGCGGCGGGCCACGCCATTGACGCCACGCCCAAGGGCTATCTGCTCCGCCGTCCGGCAGAGGGCCTGCGCCGCACCATCGTCTGCTGCCATGACAAGGATGGGATGGAGCGGGAACTGCTCCTCTGCGTGGACAACGGCTGCACCGTGCTGGATGTCAGTGTGGAGCATCCTCTCTACGGTCATCTCACCGGTCAGCTCCAGCTGGCCTCCCGGTATGATGTACAGCAGTTCATGGAGCAGTCACGCCGGGAGCAGGCTGCCCCCCTGAGCTGTCTCACCGACGGCATCCATCTCCACACCCTCCTCTGCCCTGACGAGGAGGCGTACCGCCGGGTCGTCGCTGCGCTCAAGGAGACGGGGATACTGGTGGACGAGGCACAATAGCGGGCAAAAAAAAGCAGCCCTGGGAGCGATCTCAGGGCTGCTTTTCCGTCATTACGGCGCTACTCGTCCACCATCACCATATTGGGCCAGACCCACTCGATCAGCTCGTCCGGGTACTGGCTGTCCAGAAAGACCTCCACGGCATTGGCGCTCTCCATCCCGGCGCTCCGGGCCACGTAGCGGCCCATGGCAAGGCCGGTGACGCCCATGTCCAGGGCCATCAGCACCGCCAGTATCCAGGTCAGTACCGTCCCCAGCACCGGAGAGATCATCTCGATACCCCGGTTAAACACCGGGTCCACCGCCTTGACCCACACCAGAGCCATCACGCCCCAGAAGAACATGAACAGCAGGTTGGTGCGCCCCTGAATGTTGAAGGGCATATCGCTGTAGTCCCAGAATACCGTGCCAAAAACGATCTCGGTGAATACGCTGCACAGATATTCGTAGGCCCCTCCCAGGAGGAAGCCCCCGAAAAAAACGAACCGATCGCTCCGCTCTCTCAGCGGGGATAGGACGATGGTGAACAGCACGCCCCCCAGCCCCCAGACCACGCTGAACGTCCCGTAGAGCAGGCTGGAGCGGCTCATCAGCACACCGGCAGTGGCCCAGACATACACCGTCTCGATCCAGTCCCCCAGCAGGGCGCAGATGAGGAACACCCAGAACAGCTTGTGGATGCACAGGCCCCGGGCAAAGACCCGGCCCTCCGCCGGTCTGCCAAAGCCGTCTCCCCGGTTCGGCTCGTCCTCCAGCTCCGGGAATGCCTTCCACAGCCGCCGCCGAATAGCGGAGACCAGCCGGCTCCCCCAGGTCATCCGCATATCCTGGAGAGAGGCGGAGACCTCCCTCAGTCGGCGGCTCTCCCGGCGGCGGATAGTCCGCATGGCCGCGAAGGTGGCTAAAATATTCAGCGCCAGCAGCGACAGGAGGACGATATCGACCACCCTGAGCACCGTGAGGGGGATGAGCTGAATGGCGATGTACAGATAGGGATGGAGGAACAGCACCACGATCAGGGCCAGCGCAGTGGCGATCAGCGTCCGGACCAGGCCCCTCCAGCCGTTGAAAGTGTTGTACTCCCCGCTGGCATAATCCCACAGCTTGCGGCCCAGGACCCGCTCCGACAGGAAGCCGCCAATGGGGCCCGCGGCAGTGATGACCATTGCCGTCAGCAGAAACAGGCCGACAAAATTGGTGGCATACCGATCGGACAGAGTCGCCGTCAGCGTCAGCACAGCGCCACAGGTCAGATTCACCGGGCCGTTCAGCGTCCCGGCATTGATGAACCGCCCGGTGCGAAAGGCATCCGCCGCCACCGTCCCTGCCCAGCCCAGAACGGCATAGGCAAAGAAAATCAGCAACAGCTCCCAGATGGTATAGCTCATGATCCGGCTCCTTTACTCGTCGCTCCCGTCACCGGAAAAGGTGTCGATCTGCTTGGCCTGGAATTTGGAATAGGCAATCTTCTGCTGGTGGTACAGGCTGTGATAGCCGGAGGTCATGAAGCTGACGGCTACCACCAGGGCAATGGGCTCCAGGCCCACGCCGGTAAACATCTCGCAGCCAAGCAGGATGGAGGTCATGGGGGAGTTGGTCACGCCGCAGAACACGGCGACCATCGCCAGCGCCCCGCCGAAGGAGGAGGAGAGTCCCAGCAGCGGGGCCACCACGCAGCCAAAGGTAGCCCCCACAAAGAAGGAGGGGACGATCTCGCCGCCCTTGTATCCGGCCCCCAGGGTCAGGGCGGTAAAGGCAATTTTCAGCACAAAGGCCAGGGGTGCGGCCTCCCCCTCCAGCGCCCGCTGGATGACATCCATTCCTGCGCCGTTGTAGTCCCGTGTTCCCAGAAGCAGGGTCAGGGCGATAATGATACAGCCGCCCAGCACCACCTTGAGCCAGGGATTATCCGTGATTTTCCGGTAAAAGGCCCCGCCCAGGCCCATGGCCCGGCAAAACAAGTTTGCCAGGATGCCGCAGAGCACGCCAAAGGCGACGATGACAGCCAATGTCTGGAGCGTCATCTCCGGCACGTCAGTGACGGTAAAGCCGGTGGCGGAAATGCCAAAGGCACCCGCGACCCCGGAGGCCAGAATGGAAGCCACCAGGCAGGGGACGATGGCGGCATACTGCATCACGCCTATCCTCTCCACCTCCATGGCAAAAACTGCGGCGGAGACAGGGGTGCCGAACAGGGCGGAAAAGCCCGCCGCCATGCCGCACATGGTAATGATCTTCTCGTCCCCCTCCTTCAGACGGAGGAGCTTTCCGATGGCGTCAGAGATGGAGCCGCCCAGCTGCAGGGCCGCGCCCTCCCGTCCGGCGCTGCCGCCGCAGAGGTGGGTCAGGGCGGTAGCAAAGAAGATCAGAGGGGCGGTGCGGAGCCGCATGGGCTGGCCGCTTCGGATCGCGGTCAGCACCATCTCGGTGCCCTTGTCATCGGACATATCCAGCAGACGATAGGCTCCAACGATGGCAAGGCCCGCCACAGGCAGCAGATAGAGCAGCCAGGGGTGGGCCGTCCGCGTCTCCGTCGCCCACTCCAGGACGATATGGAACAGGCTCCCCACCAGGCCCACGGTCAGGCCCACCAAAACGGCCAGGCAAAGCCACTTGACCAGAGCGGTCCCGTTACGCTTCAGAGAAAATCGGATATGGGGAGATACCGGCAGCTCCGGCATAGAACATCACACTCTCTTTCATGCCGGGTGACATGGCCCCGGCGGTCCACACAGTATATCAGGAAATGTGCCTGTTTTCCAGTGGCAAAAGTGACAAAATGAGCTCTATCTGCCGAACAAAGCAAACAAAAACAGCCAGTCATCAGACTGGCTGTTTTCATTGTGTTGGCACTACCGATTTTCCCGGGCCGTCTCCAGCCAAGTATCGTAGGCGCGGATGAGCTTAACTGCCGTGTTCGGAATGGGAACGGGTGGACCCTCATCGCAATCAGCACCAACTTACTTTCTTTGAAAAGAAAGCGTTGCTCTCTTTTCAACAAAAGCTATTATACTCAACCCGCTTTCGCTTGTCAAGTATTTTTAATGACCCGTACCGGATTTGAACCGATGTTAACGGCGTGAGAGGCCGCTGTCTTAACCACTTGACCAACGGGCCGGTTCAATACACCTTCAGGGACTCGAACCCTGGACACCCTGATTAAGAGTCAGGTGCTCTACCAACTGAGCTAAAGGTGCACACTTTCTTTGAAAAGAAAGTGTGCACAACGCTACCCTTTCTTCCCAAATCCAGGGTCTTGCTGTACCCTCAAAACTGA
>JAJQHP010000261.1 GCA_021199695.1 Clostridiales bacterium | reverse complement strand
ATCTCCGCCTGGGCAAGGGGGAGGAGAGCTGCGGGGGCCGGGAGCGGCCCTCCATCCGGGCGGACGCCGTGGAAGCGGTGCTGGCGGCGGTCTATCTGGACGGCGGCATCGTCCAGGCCAGACGGCTGGTGCAGCGGTTTATCCTGGACAATATGTCCCAGGTGGTCCCGGCGGTCCAGGACTTCAAGACCGCTCTCCAGGAGCTGGTCCAGCGCAGGAGCGGCCAGACGCTAACCTACCACCTGCTCAGCCAGTCCGGTCCGGACCACGCCAAGACCTTCGAGATGGAGGTCCGGTTAAACGGGAAGCCGGTGGGAACCGGTAAGGGCCGGAGCAAAAAGGACGCCGAACAGGCCGCCGCCCGGGCCGCTTTGAAGGTGCTGAGCCGGTAAGAAAAAGCATAGAAAACCGTCAAAAGGCGGACGCATACACCCCATGCGTCCGCCTTGTTGTTTATTCATATATAAATCGTTGTACAGGGAGGGGTCAGACCTCCATAATGACCGGGAGGATCATGGGGCTGCGCTTTGCCTTGCGGAACAGATAGCCGGACAGCTCCCGCTTGATGTTCCCCTTGATGGTGGCCCAGTCGTCTCCCGGCTGCACCTCGGCCAAGACCTGGGCGGCCAGCTGCCGCACCTCGTCCATCAGCTCCTCGGACTCCTTCACATAGACAAAGCCCCGGGTGATGATCTCCGGGCCGGAGAGGACGGTGTGGTCGATGCCGGACATGGTGACGACCACCACGATCATCCCGTCCTCCGCCAGACGCTTCCGGTCCCGCAGGACCACGCTGCCCACATCGCCCACGCCGTAGCCGTCCACCAGGATGCGCCCGGCGGTGACGGTGCCGTTCTGCCGGATGGAGTTGGGAGTCAGCTCCACCACATGGCCGATGTCGGTGATGACGATATGGTCCGGCTTCATCCCCATCTCCTGGGCCAGCTGGGCGTGGAGGCGCAGGTGCCGCTGCTCCCCGTGGACGGGGATGAAGAACTTGGGTTTCACCAGGGCGTGGAGGATCTTCAGCTCCTGCTGGCAGGCATGGCCGGAGACGTGGAGGTCCCGGCTGCGCTCGTTGATGACCACGGCTCCCTTCCGGTACAGCTCGTTGATGACGTTGCCGATGGCGTGCTCGTTGCCGGGGATGGCGGAGGCGGAGAGGATGATGTGGTCCCCCGGCTGGATCTCGATCTGCCGGTGGGTGGAGAAGGCGATACGGGTCAGGGCGGACATGGTCTCCCCCTGGCTGCCGGTGGTGATGATGCAGACCTTGTCCTTGGGCAGGCCCTTGATCTGGTTCAGGTCCACCAGCACCCCCTCCGGGATGTTCATATAGCCCAGACGGGTGGAGACCTTCATGGCGTTCTCCATGCTCCGGCCGGAGACCGCCACCTTGCGGCCGTACCGGCTGGCCACGTTGATGATCTGCTGGATGCGGTCCACGTTGGAGGCAAAGGTGGTGACGATGATCCGCTCGTCACAGCCCTTGAACAGGGCGTCGAAGCTGGCTCCCACGGCGGCCTCGCTCTTGGTGAAGCCGGGCCGCTCCACGTTGGTGGAGTCGCACAGGAGGCACAGCACCCCCTCCTTCCCCAGCTCGCCCAGCCGGGTCAGGTCGATCATGCCGCCGGAGACCGGGGTGGGGTCGATCTTCCAGTCGCCGGTGAACAGGATGGTGCCGATGGGGGTCTTGATGGCGAAGGCCACAGCGTCTGCGATGGAGTGGTTGATGTGGATGAATTCCACCTGGAACGCCCCGGCCTTGACCACGCTCCCGGCCTCGCAGGTGATGATATCGGTGGTGGAGAGCAGATTGTGCTCCGCCAGCTTCAGCTCCACCAGTCCGGCGGTCATCCGGGTGGCGTAGATGGGTGCGTCGATGTCCCGGAGGACGTAGGGGAGAGAGCCGATGTGGTCCTCGTGTCCGTGGGTCAGAAAGATGCCCCGGATCCTGGACTGGTTCTGGATCAGGTAGCTGTAGTCGGGGATGACCACGTCGATGCCGTACATATCGTCGCTGGGAAAGCCCATGCCGCAGTCGATCACGATGATATCGTCCTTGTACTCCACCACGGTCATATTTTTGCCGATCTCGTTGAGACCGCCCAGGGGGATGATTTTCAGTTTTTCTGCCATAAAAAATTCCTTTCTTCTGATTTGATCGGGTTGTATGGAACAAATTTTCAAACGGGGGATGTAAGGGAGGCCGCGAAGGCCTCCTGGGAACGGTCTGCCGCCGAACAGAGACGGCCCTGTACTCGCCGTCTCTGTCTTGCGGTCTGTGTCCTGTCCTTACCTGCATTGCCTGACCACCGGAAACGCTCCCGGAAGGTCACAACGCCTTTTCGCTGCACACAGTATAGCATAACGCCAGTAAAAAGTATATGCGCCAGTTTTCACAAATGCTTCTGTTGTTTTGCCTTTTCGGTGATAAAATCACACAATTCAGCGGCAAACTCATCGCTGGGTCCCTCCGCCCGGAGGGACAGGGCGGAGCGGCCGGAGACCGGAGCCACCCAGACGCTCCCCTCCCCCACCGGGATGTGAACGCCCTCTCCGGAGCTTTCGGCGTGGGGGAAATCCCGGGTCAGACCGTCCATGGCCCTGCCCCGTCCGGTCTCCAGGGGAATTTCCCGGGTGCGCAGGGCAAACCGGGGCAGCCGGGCGGCCAGCCGGGTCAGGCTCTGCCCCGTCCGGGCCAGGTGTCCCAGCACCAGGCAGGCGGCGGCGCAGCCGTCACGGAGAGGGAGCAGCCGCCAGGCCTGTCGCTCCGCCTCTGCCCCGTCCCGGCCCAGGCGAAGCACTCCGGCTCCAAATGTCTCCGCCAGACGGTCCACAACAGACGGGGCCGCCGGAGAGAGGGCCAGCGTCCTCTCCCCCTGCTCCAACAGCACCAGGCAGCTGAGCAGCAGCCCCTGCTCCGGTCCAAGGAGCCGCCCCTCCTCCGTCCGCAGGGTCAGCCCCCGGCCGTCCCCGGAGAGCCGGAGGGAGATGTCCCCCGGTCTGCGCTCCCGGATCACGTCCACCCCCAGCTGCTCCAGACATCCAGCCAGCAGACCGGAGGGGTCGTCCCGCCGGGCCACGGACACAGAGAGCCGGGAGATGGGGGGCTTTGCCCAAGAGGTAGTGCAGTTGACATAATCTTCAAGGCTGATTTTGGCCGTTTGGAGCTGTCCTGCCCCTTCTCCGTCAGAGGGCAGCGGCTCCCTTCCGGGCAGCTCTGTCTCCAGTCTCCGCCGCTGGGCGGGCGTGAGCGGCAGGCCGGAGGGCCCGAACAGGGACAGCGCCACCCGTTCCCCTTGTCTTTGGAGAAACAGGGTGGCCGAGAGCCCCAGCTCCCCCGCCATCCAAGCCGCCGGGGCGGGGAGAGGGGCCTCCAGCAAAGAAACCTCCCCGCCGCCGGAGAGCATCCCCGCCTGAGCCGCCATAGCCAGGGGCCGGAGGGCCCCGTCCGCCTCCCAGCCCAGGCCGCATTTCCCCTCTGCCGCCAGCAGTCCGCCCAGCCGGAGCAATAGCTCCGGGGTCAGCTCCCGTCCGGGCAGGCCGGAGAGCTGTCCGTCCTCCTCGAAGGCCAGTGTGCGTTCTCTCATGGGAGCGTTGAGGGATGAGCGGAGACGGCTCCCGGCGGGGACCACCAGCCGGGGCCAGACCCTGACTCCCTCCTCGACCAGCGCATTGTCTCCCACCGTGACATCTGCCCCCAGGACGGAGAGGGGGTCCAGCGTGGCCTCCGCACCGGTCTGCGCGCCCTGGCAGAGGACGGCGTGATTGACGGTGCAGCGGTCGCCCACCCGGCTGCCCAGCAGGACAGAGCCGCGAATAACGGCGCCCTCCCCCACCTGAGAGCCGGACTCCAAAACGGTGTTGGGACCGATGAGACAGTGCCGCCCCAGCCGTACGTCCGGCCCGATCCAGCAGGGAGGCAGGACGGTCACGTCCGGCGGGATGGGCTGAGCAGCGTAGAGACAGGGGCTCTGCCGGGGCAGGCCCAGCTCCAGTTGAACGCGGCTCTCCAGCCCATCCCGGAGGGTCTGCAAATAGGTTTGACAGGTGCCCATATCCTGCCAGTAGCCCGCCGGAAGGTCTCCGTACAGGTGGCAGCCCTCCTCCAGCAGCCGGGGAAAGAGGTCCCGGCTGAAATCACAGGCGGCGTGGGGCGGGATACGCTCCAGCACCCGATGGCGGAGCAGGTAGATGCCGGTGTTCACCTGATCGGTAAACACCTGGCTCCAGCCGGGCTTTTCCAGGAAGCGGAGGATGCGCCCCGTGTCGTCCGTCTGCACCAGTCCAAAAGCCAACGGCTCCTCCCGCCGCTGGAGCAGGAGGGTGACGTCCGCCTGCCGGTCCCGGTGGCGGCGGATACAGTCGGTCAGGTCAAAGTCACACACACAGTCACCGGAGAGGACAATGCAGTCCTCCCCTTCCAGAAACGGCTCACAGGCCCGGACCGCCCCGGCAGTGCCCCGGGGGAGATTCTCTGTGAAATAGGTCAGCTCCATCCCCCAGGCGCTGCCGTCTCCAAAGTAGTCCCGGATGACCTGGGGGAGATAGCCCAGGGCTATGGCAGCTCGGGTGATGTTGTGGCGGCGGAGGAGCAGCAGCAAATGCTCCAGCACCGGTCTGCCAAACAGCGGGACCATGGGCTTGGGCAGCCCGGCAGTGACGGGCCGCAGCCGGGTCCCCTCGCCCCCGGCCAACAGGATCGCTTTCATAGACGCTGTCCTTTCTCTTTTCTTTTTACCGGCTCTCCACCCAGACAATGCATCGTTTTGTGGAAGCGCCGCATCAGGATACGCCTATTTTGGCCGGATTTTGGGGGAAGCATACGACAGGCAGAAAAAACCACAGTGCGTCAGGGGGGCTGACGCACTGTGGAAAGCAGATTCGAACATGATATGAAAAAAGATAAGATAGCGGGGCAGAGCGGGCGGACAGCGCTCACTCCCGGCACCCGGCCTCCTCGGGGATGGTGTCGTCCTGGTCCACCCAGTCCTGCACCGGGATGACCGTGTAGTCGGTGGGGGAGTTGCGCACCACCACCCGCTGGATACCCGCATTGATGACCAGACGGCGGCACATGGAGCAGCAGGTGGTGTCCTGGAGCAGCCGCCCGGTCTGGGCGTCCCGGCCCACCAGGTAGAGGGTAGCCCCCAGGGTCTCGCTCCGGGCGGCGGAGATGATGGCGTTGGCCTCGGCGTGGACGCTGCGGCACAGCTCATACCGCTGACCGGAGGGGATTTGCAGCTCCTCTCTGGTGCAGCGGCCCAGGTCGATGCAGTTTTTCCGGCCACGGGGCGCGCCGTTGTAGCCGGTGGCGATCACCTCGTCTGCCTGGACGATGATGGCCCCGTAGTTCCGCCGGAGACAGGTGGAGCGCTCCAGCACCGTCTCGGCAATATTCAGATAGTAATTGACCTTGTCCACCCGGCTTACTGCCATGGAAATCCCTCCCAATCACGGCAAATACGCCCTTTTCCGGCGGCGGGCCGCAGATGATGCCACAGGATAGGGAACGCTCCCCTCCCGTGGCAACAGTATAAGGGATTTTCCCCCTGAGGGCAAGCGTATTCACAATTATTTTACGACTTGGAGCGTTGACCTTTTTCCCGGGGTGCGGTATCATATACACAGAAAATCTGCCCGTTTTCGGGCCTGTGAGGAGTCCTTCCCTTGATTCGTAATTTCTTTGACCGGGTTGGTAACTTTTTCAGTCGGCTCATGTATGGGCGCTACGGTTCCGATCAGCTGAATCTGGTGCTGGTGATCGCCAGTCTGGTGGTCTGGATCATCAGCTGCTTTGTCCAGGTGACGGTGGTCTCCACCATCCTGTGGATCGTCAGCTATGCCGGGCTGATCTACGCCATTTTCCGGATGTGCTCCCGGAACTATACCAAGCGCCGGGCGGAGAACGACTGGTTCGTCGCCAAGGTAAACCCCATCGTTCAGGGTTTTCAGCGCAAGCGGGCCCAGATGCGGGATAAGGACCATGTCTACTTCAAGTGTCCCAGCTGCGGCCAGGTGCTCCGGGTGCCCAAGGGAAAAAACAAAATTTCCATCACCTGCCGCAACTGCGGAACTGTGTTCCAGAAAAAGACCTGAACCGAATATCTGTACAGCAATGCCGCCCCGCTCCCATCTGAGCGAGGCGGCATTTTGCGTCTATTCCAGTGCCAGTGCGGCACAGACGTTCTCCCACACCGTCTCGTCCGTCCAGTCCGGCGTCCCGTCCAGGCAGATGACCCGGTTCCCGTCTCTGACCCATCGCTGACGCCAGCTGCCGGAGTCCAGAGACAGGGGCTCCTCCGTCCCGGAGAGGGTGGCGGGGAGCAGGTCGTCCAGCACCAACCCCGCCAGGCCCGGGGCGCAGGTGTACACCGTGACCTCGATGACGGTACCGTCCGACCAGGACTCGGAGTAGCGCTCCTGCCGCACCAGCAGAGAGGCAGTCCGGTCATAGTAGGCAGTGACCGTCTCGCCGTCGGGAATCTCCTCCAGTTTCTCCCGGAGGAGGCAGGTGTAGGAGCTGTCGCTCCGCCAGCCGCTGCCGTCGGAGACGGTGTTCAGAGAAAGCTCCGGCACCGTCCAGCCCAGCACCATGGCCGCCAGGAAGCAGACCAGGACGCCGCCGCCCAGGACAAGCAGCCGCCGCTGCCGGTCCTCCCGGCCCACCAGGGCGGAGAGCGCCGGCATGGCAAAGAAGCAGAGCGCGACCGCCACACGTATCCACAGCCGGGGGATCTGGCTCACCCACAGGACGATAAGCAGCGCCGCCACCAGGAACACGGCGAAGATTTGCAGAAAACACCGCAGCCCCATAGCCAGACCGCCGGAGGGAGCGTGGGGACGGCACCGCCGGAGCAGACACCAGAGCAGCCACCCCATCCAGGCCAGGGCCAGCAGTCCCGCCAGGGGCAGGAACAGACACAGCATGGTCCGGCTGTCGGAGAGATACCACTGCCGGGTGAGCTGGGACCAGGAGAGGCCGAAGTACCAGGCCAGCAGCCCCAGGGCCGCCGCCGTCACCAGCAGGAATGCCCCGCTCCACAGCAGCCAGTTGCGGAAAACGCCCCGCCAGCTACGGTAGTCCTCCTCAGTCCGGCGCACCTCCGGCCCCTCGCAGGGGAGGGAGCGGTAGATGTCCATGCCCCAGAGGGTGTCCACCGGCTCCCAGCCGTCCTCTCTGCGCTGACGCACCTGGGCTTCCAGGTCGGCGTCCGTCCGCCGGGGGTCGGCGGGGACCACGTCATAGGTCAGCTCGGTCCGCCGGGTGGGCTCGAACAGGCCGCAGAACAGCCCTGCCCGCCGGGTCAGCGACCAGCCCTTTTGGGCCAGGCCGTCCAGATAACGCCGCACGCCCTCGTAATCCCCGAAGGGAAAGGCGAGAGGGCGGATAAGTCGTTGTTTCATAGCTTGCCTCCGCAGGGAAAGAGAATTGGAACAGATGCAGCGGATGAAAAACAGGGACAGAGTGCGCTAAGCCTTCTTCATGTGCTGAGCGGCAGACCGGAGCATCAGCCGCTTGGTGCCCACGTTGTCAAAGGCGATCTCCACCAGGGCGTCCCCTCCCATGGGGGTGATGGAGATGATCATGCCCCGGCCAAAGGCGGTGTGCTCCACCATCTCTCCCTTTTTGTACTGGGAGAGCAGGTTCACCGACTGGATCAGGTCGGATTTAGAGACCTTATTCCCCACCCGGGTCTGACCGATGGAGCTGCCGCCGCCCATACGGCCCTCCCGGAGCTGATAGGCGGGGGTGCGCCGGGCGCGTCCATAGCCGTAGCCGCCGGGGGTGCGGGCAGGCCGCTCGCCGGAGGGCTGTCCGTCGCTGTCCCCCCACTGGCCGCCGTACTCCCGGTGGTCCTCATCGTAGCTGCGACCGCTCTTTTCCAGCAGCTCGTCGGGAATTTCCCCGGCAAAGCGGGAGGGCCGGTTGCTGCTGGTGCGTCCGTAGAGCATCCGGTGAGAGGCACAGGTCAGGTAGAGCCGCTCCTTCGCCCGGGTCATGGCCACGTAGCACAGGCGGCGCTCCTCCTCCATCTCCTCCGGCTCTCCGATCACTCTCATGCCGGGGAACAGACCCTCCTCCATGCCCACCACGAACACCCAGGGGAACTCCAGCCCCTTGGCGGCGTGCATGGTCATCATTACGGCACAGTTGTCCGAATCCTGGGCGCTGTCCAGGTCAGTGTAGAGCGCCACCTCGTCCAGGAAGCCCGCCAGAGACGGCTCCTCGGCGTTGTCCACATAGTTCTGCACCGAGCTGCGCAGCTCCCGGACGTTCTCCAGCTTGCTCTCGCTCTCGATAGTCCCCTTGGCCTCCAGGGCGATAGCATAGCCGGTGGCGGAGAGCGCCTCATCGTAGAACTCCGGCAGCTCCATGGTGTTCGCCTTTTCCCGCAGCTCCTCCATCATGGTGAGGAAGCTGTCCAGCTTGCCCGCCGATTTTGCCAGCTCCGGCCAGCTCCTGGCGTTGCGCAGCACCTCATAGATGGGGCAGCCCTCACTGGCGGCGATATCCGCGGCGGTGTCCACCGTCTTGGCCCCGATGCCCCGGGGGGGATTGTTGATGATACGCCGCAGCCGCAGGTCGTCGGCGGGGTTGTGGAGGACGCAGAGATAGGCCAGCATATCCTTCACCTCCGCCCGGTCGAAGAAGCGGATGCCTCCATAGACCTTGTAGGGGATGCCGTTGCGCTTGAAGGCGTACTCCAGAGCGTTGGACTGGGCGTTCATCCGGTAGAGAACGGCGAAGTCCCGCCAGCTCATCCCCTGACTGTAGCCGGTGAGAATTTGAGCTGCCACATACTGGGCCTCGTCGCTCTCGCTGGAGGCGGTGTAGAGGTGGAGCTTCTCCCCCGCCCCGGCGTCCGTCCACAGCTCCTTCCCCTTGCGGCCCCGGTTGTTGTGGATGACGGCGTTGGCGGCACTGAGGATGTTCTGGGTGGAACGATAGTTCTGCTCCAGGCGGATGACCCGTGCCCCGCTGTACTGCTCCTCAAAGGAGAGGATGTTCTCGATGGTGGCCCCCCGGAAGCGGTAGATGGACTGGTCGTCGTCGCCCACCACGCAGATATTCTCCCACTTCCCCGCCAGGGTGGAGGCCAGGAGATATTGCAGGTGGTTGGTGTCCTGGTACTCGTCGATGAGGACATAGCGGAACTTGTTCTGCCAGTAGCTGCGCACCTCCCCCTGGGTCAGCAGGAGGCGGACGGTATGGAAGATCAAATCGTCAAAGTCCAGGGCGTCGGCGTCCTTCAATCGCTTTTCGTAGTCCACATAAATTTTCGCCATCTGGATAAGCCGGAGGTCCCCCTCCTGCTGGCACTCCCGGAGCCAGTCCTCCGCCAGCAGCATCCGGTCCTTGGCTTTGGAGATGTAGTTCATCACCGTCCGGGGAGCGTAGCTCTTCTCGTCCAGGTTCCGGTCCTTCAAAATGCCCTTGATGACCCGCTTGGCGTCATCCGTGTCGTAGATGGTGAAGGAGCGGGAGAAGCCCAACGGCTCGATATCCCGCCGAAGGATGCGGACGCAGGCGGAGTGGAAGGTGGCGGCCCAGATGTCGTTGGCAGAGGGGCCCAGCTTCCGTTCCAGCCGCTCCTTTAGCTCCCCGGCGGCCTTGTTGGTGAAGGTGATGGCCAAAATCGTCCAGGGGGCGGCGGGGTCGAGTTTGCACAGCTGCTCCATCCGGGGGCGTTCGCTCTCCGCCGGGGCGGCGAGAAAGTCCTCCAGCGCCGCCAGATCGTCCGGCGTCACCCAGTCGGGCACGTCGTTCTCCTGAGGGTCGGAGCCCCGGCCGTACTTGATGAGATTTGCCACCCGGTTGATGAGGACGGTGGTCTTGCCGCTCCCTGCCCCGGCCAGGAGCAGGAGAGGGCCTTCGGTAGCCATGACGCCCTTTTGCTGTTCCGGGTTCAGGTGCCGGAACTCTCCGGCGATGAACGCCCTGCGGGCCTGGCAAAAGCGGGCGGCTTGCACTTCGTTCAACATAGCGTTTTCTGTCTCTCCCTCTCGTTTGATTCTGTCCCTATTTTACGATATTTCCGGGTCAGGGTCAAATAAATTTGCCGGTGCGTTGCGGCGGGGCGACGCAAACGCCCCGTCTGTCAGACCGCTCTGACAGGCGGGGCGTATTCCTGTAAGCCGTGTGCGGTTACTTGGTGGCCCACTCGCCGGTGGCCTCGCAGGTCAGGTAGGCGTTGATGAAGCCGTCCAGGTCGCCGTCCATGACGGCGTTGACGTTGCTGGTCTCGTAGGCGGTGCGGGTGTCCTTGACCAGGGTATAGGGCATAAAGACGTAGGAGCGGATCTGGCTGCCCCACTCGATCTTCATCTGCACGCCCTTCAGGTCGGAGACCTTCTCTGCGTGCTGCTGCATCTTCATCTCCACCAGCTTGGCCCGGAGCATCCGCATACAGTTCTCCCGGTTCTGGAGCTGGCTCCGCTCGGTCTGGCAGGAGACCACCACCCCGGTGGGCTTGTGGGTCAGCCGGACGGCGGAGGAGGTCTTGTTGATGTGCTGCCCGCCGGCCCCAGAGGAGCGGAACACCTGCATCTCGATGTCCTCCTGGCGGATCTCTACATCCATGTTGTCGTCCAGCTCCGGCATGACCTCGATGGCGGCAAAGGAGGTCTGCCGCCGGGCGTTGGCGTCAAAGGGAGACACCCGCACCAGCCGGTGGACGCCGTGCTCCGAGCGGAGATAACCATAGGCGTTCTCCCCCTCGATGGAGAGACAGGCGGATTTGATGCCCGCCTCGTCCCCGTCCTGGTAGTCCATGGTCTTGACGGTGAAGCCGTGACGCTCCCCCCAGCGGACGTACATCCGGAAGAGCATCTGAGCCCAGTCCTGGGCCTCGGTGCCGCCGGCCCCGGCGTGGAAGGTGATGATGGCGTTGGAGCTGTCATACTCCCCGGTGAACAGGGTCTGCATCCGGGCGGACTCCAGATTTTGCTCCAGCTGGGCAAAGCCCTCCTCCAGCTCCTCCACCATGGAGTCGTCGTCCTCCTCCTGGCCCATCTCGCACAGGACCAGCAGATCCTCCAGCTGGGACTGACGGCGGCGCTGGTCCTCCAGCTTGTCCTGGAGGACTTTAATGCGGGCGCTGACCTTCTGGGCCTTGGCCATATCGTCCCAGAAGCCGTCGGAGGTGGCCTGGGCCTGGAGCATCTCCAGCTCCTCTGCGGCGGATTCCAGATTCAGACTTTTCCCCAGCTTGTCCAGCACGGGCTGGAGATTGTTCAGTTTTACCTTGTATTCATCAAACTTGATGGACGCCATACGATTCCTCTCGCTTTCCTTGCATTTCAACGTACATTATACTGAAACTTGGGGCGGCTGTAAAGAGCGGGACGGCGGAAATTTCCCTGCCCGCTCTTTCGCCGTTTTTCCCCTTTTGTGGGTTTCTCTTTTTCGCTGTCTGTGTTATACTGGTTTTATTCCGAAAAAAGGAAGTGTATCTCTATGAATTACGGGCCCGTCAACCGTGCCGCTCTGAAGGGCAACTCCAAGGATATGATGCGCCGGGCGATCCCCGCCGCCTGGGCGGTGGCGCTGGTTTACCAGCTGGTCACCGACTGGGTCTCCACCGTCATCAATCTGGTGAGCCCATGGACGGAGGAATTTTCCGAGCTGTATGCCGA
>JAJQHP010000242.1 GCA_021199695.1 Clostridiales bacterium | reverse complement strand
GAGACGCCATGGAGTGCGACGCCGTCCGCGCCGTGTTCGGGGACTATGCCGCCCGGCTGCCCGTCTCCTCCACCAAGGGAGCCACCGGACACCTGATGGGGGCGGGAGGGATCACCGAGGCCATCGCCTGCGTCCTGGGCATCCGGGACGGGGTCCTCCCACCCACCCTGAACGTCACCGATCCGGACCCGGCCTGTGGGCTGGACTGCGTCCCTCTGGTCGCCCGGCGGCAGAGCTACGACATCGCCATGTCCAACGCCCTGGGCTTTGGCGGGCAAAACGCCAGCGTCATCGTGGGGCGGTACGGAAAGAGCGTTCCCACCGCCTGACAAACTGCGCACCCCCTCCGGCTGTGGCCGAAGGGGGTGCGGTTATGTAGTGCAATAGGGGAGAGCCGATTTCTCCGGCGGAGCCGGTCTCTTACCAGACCTGATCCTTGGGGGAGGGGCCGTACTGGTTGACGCCGGGCTGGCTGTCCTGGCAGACCCAGATCAACAAAATAAGCCCTCCGATCACGGGGATGAGTGCCAGAAACATAAGGGCCCCGGATTTGCCGGTGTCATGGAGCCGACGGCAACAGACGGCCAGACCCGGCACAATGGCGGCAATGGCGTAAATGAAGTCCAGCCAGATCAGGATGGGGATCGCAGTGCTGACGATGCTCAGGACAATGTTGACCAGAATGTTGAATAGCGTAAAGTACCAGTACTCGCTGCGGCGGGCACGGCCGGAAAAGGTGGCGTATTGGGAAAATACGCTGGTGACTGCCTGGGAAAAGCTCATGTGAATTCCCTCTCTCTCTTTAGGATGAGGACAGTATACCATAAATTTCCTTCGCACACAAGAACTTTTTGCCATTTTAACCGATTTTTGTTTGTCAGCGGTGTCGGCCTCGGTGCGCCAGCGCAGCAGAAAGAACGCATTGTAATTTCCAGGCCGTTCCGGTATAATAGGAGCGATGAAACAAAATCTCTGCGGCCCGGGCCGCAGCTTCCTTCAAATGATATCATATGGGAGGTTTTCTCATGTTAAGCGGTAAGACCGTGGTCCTCGGCGTCACCGGGGGCATCGCGTGCTATAAAGCGGCGGCGCTGGCCTCCGCCCTGGTCAAGCAGCACGCCGACGTCCAGGTGCTGATGACCCAAAACGCCACCCAGTTCGTTACCCCCATCACCTTTGAGCAGCTCACCGGGAACAAGGCCCTGGTGGACACCTTTGACCGGAACTTCCAGCACAGCGTAGAGCATATCGCCGTGGCGGACCGGGCGGACTTGGTCCTCATCGCCCCCGCCACCGCCAACGTTCTGGCAAAGCTGGCCCACGGTCTGGCGGACGATATGCTGACCACCACCGTTCTGGCCTGCGACTGCCCCAAGGCGGCGGCCCCCGCCATGAATACCAAAATGTACGAAAATCCCGTGACCCAGGACAACCTGGCTGCCCTCCGGCGGTACGGCTGGGAGATCGTGGAGCCGGCCTCCGGCCATCTGGCCTGCGGGACGACGGGGAAGGGGAGGCTTCCGGAGCCGGAGGAGCTGCTGGAGGTCTGCCTTCATGCCCTGGCCCACGAGAAGGACATGACCGGCAAGCGGGTGCTGGTCACGGCCGGTCCCACCCGGGAGGCATTGGACCCGGTGCGCTATCTGACCAACCGCTCCTCGGGCAAGATGGGCTACGCCATCGCCAAAGCTGCCAGCCGACGGGGGGCGGAGGTCATCCTCGTCTCCGGCCCCACCGATCTGCCCCGTCCCCGGTATGTGGGGACGGTGGACATCGTCTCCGCTCAGGAGATGTACGAGGCGGTGACTGCCCGGGCGGGGGAGATGGATATCATCATCAAGGCTGCCGCCGTGGCGGACTACCGCCCCGCCTCCGTCGCTGACAATAAGATGAAAAAGGGGGACGGAGAGCTGTCCATCCCTCTGGAGCGGACCAGGGATATCCTGGGGGAGTTGGGCGCCCACAAGCGTCCGGGCCAGTTCCTCTGCGGCTTCTCCATGGAGACGGAGCATATGGTGGAAAACAGCCGGAGCAAGCTGGAGCGAAAGCATCTGGACCTTATCGCCGCCAACAATGTCAAGGTGCCGGGAGCGGGCTTCGGAGTGGAGACGAACCTTCTCACTCTCATCGGCCCGGAGGGGGAGCGGGAGCTGCCCCTGATGAGCAAGGACCAGGCCGCAGACGCTCTTCTGGACGAGATCCTGCACCGGATGGACGGGCAGGGCAAAGACTGAACATTCCCAAAACGAACAGGGGCGGGAGCTGTCCTTTGACAGCTCCCGCCCGGTTCTTTAGTATTCGATTGGAGGGACAGGCTCTTACTTGGCGTACTCTACCGCCTTGGTCTCCCGGATCAGGTTGACCTTGATCTGGCCGGGGTACTCCATGGTATCCTCGATCTGCTTGGCAATGTCCCGGGCCAGGATGACCATCTGGTCCTCGCTGACCTCCTCGGGCTTGACCATGACCCGGATCTCCCGTCCGGCCTGGATGGCATAGGCCCGCTCCACGCCCTTGAAGGAGGAGGAGATTTCCTCCAGGCGCTCCAGACGCTTGATATAGTTCTCCACGTTCTCCCGGCGGGCGCCAGGACGGGCGGCGGAGATGGCGTCGGCGGCCTGTACCAGACAGGCGACGATGGTCTGGGGCTCGATGTCGTTGTGGTGGGCGGCGATGGCATGGACGACAGCGTCGCTCTCCTTGTACCGCCGGGCCAGGTCCACGCCGATCTGGACGTGGGAGCCCTCGATCTCGTGGTCTACGCTCTTGCCCAGGTCGTGGAGCAGTCCGGCCCGCTTTGCCTGGGCCACGTCTGCGCCGATCTCGGCGGCCAGAAGCCCGGCCAGCTGGGAGACCTCGATGGAGTGGTTCAGCACGTTCTGGCCGTAGCTGGTGCGGTAGT
>JAJQHP010000212.1 GCA_021199695.1 Clostridiales bacterium | reverse complement strand
AGCATATCCATCTCCCGCTTGGATGCCCGGGGGTTGATTTCCGCCGCCTTCTCCAGCAGGTCGTCGGTGGTGTCTCCCTGGGCGGACAGGACGGCCACAACGTCGTTGCCCGCCTGATAGGTCTCTGTGATAATCCGAGCCACATTGCGAAGGCGCTCGGCGTTGGCGACAGAGGTGCCGCCGAATTTCTGAACGATCAGTCCCATAGAGATGGGTCCCTCCCAATCTTCAAATCAAACTCTTTTTGTCATTTTATGTCCGACAGCTATCAGCCGTGCCGTCAGTCCAGCACCCGATAGAGGGCTCTGACCTCCCGACCGGAGAGCAACGCCTTCACCTCGCCCGGGGTCATGGAGGCCTCTGTCAGCCAGGCGCTTTCCTCCTCCGACTGCTGTGCGTTCAGGCGGCGGGCCTGGGCCACCGGCTCACTCCCGGCTACCCGGGCATACCAGCGGCTGGAGACCTCTTCCACGGAGTAGACCACGTCGGGCCCCCCCTGCTCCCAGCAGTTGCTCTTGAGGTAGCACATATGCTTGGCGGCGTCCATCACGTCTCCCACCACGGCGGAGGCGGTGGGCATTTTGCCCGCGCCCTGGCCGTAGAACATCACGTCTCCGATGGCGTCCCCCACCACGGAGATGGCGTTGAACACTCCCTCCACGTTGGCCAGAGGGGACTCGTCGGACACCAGATGGGGGGCCACATAGGCTCAGACCCGGTCATCGCTCTCCCGGCGAATGGCCCGGCCCAGGAGCTTGATCTTCATCCCGGCGCTCCGGGCATAGTCCACGTCGGCCAGGGTGATGGAGGTAATGCCCTCGGTGGGCACCTGATCCGGGGAGATCTGCCGCCCAAAGGACAGGGAGGCCAGAATGCAGATCTTCCGGCAGGCGTCGTGACCTTCGATGTCGGCGGCGGGATTGCGCTCGGCATAGCCGTTGGCCTGGGCCTCCTTCAGCGCGTCCTCAAAGGACAGCCCCGCCCGGATCATCCGGGTGAGGATATAGTTGGTGGTGCCGTTGAGGATGCCGGTGATCTGGGTCAGCTCGTTGGCCGCCAGGCAGGTGCGGATGGGCTTCAAAATGGGGATACCGCCGCCCACGCTGGCCTCGAACAGATAGGAGACGTTCTTCTCCTTGGCCAGCTGCATCAGCTCATAGCCGTGGGTGGCCACCAGCTCCTTGTTGGAGGTGACAACGCTCTTGCCCGCCATCAGCGCCCGCCGGGTGAACTCCCGTGCGATGGTAGCCCCGCCGATGGTCTCCACCACGACGCCCACTGTGGGGTCGTTCTCGATGATGGAGAAGTCGTGGATCACCCGGTCTGCAAAGGGGCTGTCCGGAAAGTCCCGCACATCCAGAATGTATTTCAGGGCGATCCGGTTGGATACCTTCTCCGAGATGTGCCGCCCGTTTTTCTCAATGACCTCTGCCACGCCGGAACCCACCGTGCCAAAGCCCAGAATCGCTACGTTTACCATGTCTCCACTCCTTCTTCTATCGCCGGGCCTGATCAGCCCGCCAGGATTTCCAGTTTGACCACGCCGTTCTGTCCCTCAAGCGCCCGCACCAGCGTCTCAGGGTCGTCCTTCATGCCGGAGATCTCCGCTCCCACCGTCACCGCAGCCACTCCGTCTGTGGGAATGGACTGGTTGATGGTGAGAATATTTGCCCCGGATGCGGCAAAGATATTCAGGATGGCGGAGAGCACCCCCGGCTCATCCCGAAGCATCACCTGGAAGGTGACGATGTGTCCGCTGAGCATATCGTTGAAGGGCCGCACCGCATCCTTGTACTTGTAGAATGCGCTGCGGCTGATGCCTGCCAGCTTTGCCGCCTCGTTGACGGTGGTGGCCTCCCGAAGCTCCAGGGCCTGCTTGGCTCTGGCCACCTTCAGATAGATCTCCGGCAATGCCTGGGCCTCCACAATGAAATATTTCGGCGTTTTGGACATCTCTGAGGCTCCCTTCAAAAACATTTGTCCGCCTGTTGCGGTCATTTCAGCGTGTTTCCTATCATATCACACCGGTCATTTCTTTTCAACCTTGTTTTTTCATTTTGTCAGTTTGACAGAAAGGGCAGGAAATCGCCATGAATTCCATGTGGGACTTATCCAAAGCCGGGCTGCTCCTGCTGCTGGGGCTGCTCCTGCTGGCAAGCGGCGCCGTGCGTTCGATCCTGCTGCCCTTCGGGGCGGCGCTGCTGCTGGCCGCCTGGTCAGACCGGCCCGTCTCCCGTCTGGCGGAGCGTCTCCCCCGCTGGCTCGCCGCCCTGATCGTGCTCACCGTCAGCGTCCTGCTGGTGCTCTGCCTGGTCAGTCTGGCCGCCGTCCGTCTGTGGCAGGATGTCCCCGCCGCCCTGGGACAGTTCTCCGAAACAGACGCCCTCTGGGACAAGCTGGAATCGCTGGCGACACGGCTCCCCTTCTTTCTGGGGGACGTTTCAGCCTGGCTCATCCGGCAGCTCCGGACACAGGGTAGCGCCCTGGAGGAGCAGATGGCCTCCGCTCTGGCTGAGACTGCCGCAGGGTGGGCCGCCGCCCTGCCGGGCACCCTCTTTGCCCTGGGCGTCACCCTTTTGGCCGCCTTCTACGCCGCCGCCGACTGGGAGCGGGTCAGACAGGCTTTGATACGGCTGCTGCCCCAGAGCTGGCTCCCCGCCGTTCGGCGGCTTGTCAGCCGGGGCAAGGAGGGCGTTTCAGGCTGGCTCCGGGTGCAGGGGCGGCTCATGGGCGTCACCTGGCTGGTGCTGACGGCAGGGCTTTGGCTGCTGGGGATATCCGGAGCCTGGCTGGTAGCCCTGGTGATCGCCCTGGCGGACGCCCTGCCGGTGCTGGGGACCGGGCTGTTTCTCCTGCCCTGGGCGGGGTTTGCCCTGTTGCAGGGGGAAATGAGGACTGTACTTGGCATGGT
>JAJQHP010000151.1 GCA_021199695.1 Clostridiales bacterium | reverse complement strand
AAGCCGTGGGCGAAGGCGATGGCGTTGCCCGGCTCCAGGTTGTCCTTGACGGACTCTGCATAGATCTGGGCGGCCCGCTCGTCGTTGACCAGCATCATGATGATGTCGGCCTTCTTAGTGGCCTCGGCCACGGTGTAGACCTCAAAGCCGTCCTTCTCCGCCTTGTCCCAGCTCTTGCCGTGGCGCAGACCGATGATGACGTCGCAGCCGGAATCCCGCAGGTTCTGGGCGTGAGCGTGGCCCTGGGAGCCGTAGCCGATAATGGCGATCTTCTTGCCGTCCAGGTTGGACAGGTCGCAGTCCTTCTCATAGTACATTTTTGCCATAGTTATATTCCTCCTTGAGTTTTGTCTGGTCATATATTGTGCTACGCCCTCGTTCAATGGCGATAGTACCGGTTCTTACCACCTCAAGAATACCAAACTCCTGAAGCAAATTCAACAGGGCGCCCACCTTTTCTCCCGTGCCAAAGGTGGCGACGGTGAGCACGTCCCGGCTCACATCGATGATGTTGGCCCGGAACAGTTCGGCGATCTGGATGATCTCCCCTCTGCTTACCATGTCGTCCGCTTTGACCTTGATGAGGGCAACCTCCCGCTGGAGGGAGCTGTCCGCGTCCAGCACCTTGACGGCCAGGACGGGGAGCAGCTTGCGGCACTGGGCGGCGATCTGGCCGATCATCAGCTCGTCCCCCTTGATGACGATGGTAATGCGGGTGACCCCCGGCTCGTTGGAGGCGCCGGTGGCGATGGATTCGATGTTATACCCCTTCCGGGAGAACAGCCGGGAGACCTGGGACATGACGCCGGGGATGTCCTTTACCAGCAGAGACAGGGTGTACAGCTTTTTCTCGTTGTCAAATTCACGTTTCATCCCTGTCACCCCCTCAGCTGAGCAGAAAATCGGTGATGTTGCCGCCGCCGGGAACCATGGGCCGCACCATCTCGTCGATGTCCAGCATACAGTCGATCACATAGCCGCAGCCACAGGACAGCGCCTCGGCCATGGCCGCTTCCATCTCCCTGACATTGGTGACCCGGCGGCCCTTGAGCCCGTAGGCCTCCGCCAGCTTGACGAAGTCGGGGCCACGGTCCAGGGTGGTCTCGGAGTACCGCTGGTCGTAGATCAGGTTCTGCCACTGGCGTACCATGCCCAGCGTGCCGTTGTTGAATACCACGGTGATGATGGGCAGATGGTAGTGCTCCACGGTGGACAGCTCGTGGCAGTTCATCCGGAAGCAGCCGTCCCCGGTGGTGTGGATGACCACCTTGTCCGGGTGGGCCATCTTCGCTCCGATGGCAGCTCCCAGGCCGAAGCCCATGGTGCCGAAGCCGCCGGAGGTGAGCAGCTGACCGGGATAGTCGAAGTGGAAATACTGGATGGTCCACATCTGGTTCTGGCCCACGTCGGTGGCAACGATGGTGTCCTTGGGAGCCATCCGGCGGATGGTCTCCAGCACCTGCTTGGGAGAGAGGGCGGAGTCGTCCTCCCCCACCTCTTCCCGTTCCCGGCGGAGGGAGAGGATCTCCTCCTTCCACTCCGGGTGGCTGTACTGGCCCACCCGCTCGTTGAGCAGCTCCAGCACCCGTCGGGCGTTGCCCACGATATGGTGGTCGGTGAGCACGTTTTTGTCGATCTCCGCCCGGTCGATGTCGATGTGGACGATTTTGGCCTGGCTGGCGAAGGTGTTGGGGTTCAGGGCCACCCGGTCGGAGAACCGGCAGCCCACGGCGATGAGCAGGTCGCACCGGTCCACCGCCACATTGGAGGCCCGGCTGCCGTGCATACCGATCATGCCGGTAGTCAGGGGATGTCCGCCCGGGAAGCCGCCGCCGCCCATGAGGGTGATGGCTACCGGACTGTCCAGCTTCTCCGCAAAGGTGCGGAACTCCTTGTGTGCCCGGCCCCGGACGACGCCGCCGCCGCAGATGAGCAGGGGCCGCTCCGACTGGGCGATCATCTCCACGAGCTTGTCAATGTCTTCGTGGTCCGGCTCCGGGGCCTTGAGGCCGTGGCTCTCGCTCAGCTCCCGCACGCTGCCCCAGGTGCGGTTTTCGTACCAGGGGATGAACTCGTAGTCGATCATTTCAGAGGGGGCGGTGACGTTCTTCAGAAAGTCGATGAGCACCGGTCCGGGCCGACCCGTGGCGGCCACGGCGAAGGCCTGGCGCATAATGGAGGGGATGGACTGGGCGTCCCGCACCAGATAGGTGGCCTTGGTGATGGGCATGGCGATGCCGGTGATGTCCACCTCCTGGAAGGAGTCCCGTCCCAGCAGCGGCTCGGTGACGTTGCAGGTAATGAACACCACGGGAGAGGAGTCCATATAGGCGGTGGCGATGCCGGTGGTCAGGTTGGTGGCTCCCGGTCCGGAGGTGGCGAAGCACACCCCCACCTTGCCGGTGGAGCGGGCATAGCCGTCGGCGGCGTGGGACGCGCCCTGCTCGTGGGCGGTGAGGACGTGGGTAATCTTATCCCGATAGTTGTACAGCTCGTCATAGAGGTTGAGGATGGTACCGCCGGGATAGCCGAAGACGGTATCCACCTCCTGCTCCAGCAGACACTCCATGATGGCCTGAGTGGCACGAATTTTCACTGATCTCTTTCCTCCCGCTCAAATCTTTCCGCTGCCCTTTTGCAGGGCAATGACCCCGGTACGGGCCACCTCCTGAATGGAGAAGGGGCGGAGCATGGATTCAAAGGTGTCGATGCGGTCCGGGGTGTCGGACAGCTCCAGGGTGAGGGAGGTGGGGGAGATATCCGCCACCTTGGCCCCCATCAGCTCGCAGATGGTCATAATGTCCGGCCGGGTCTTGGCGGTGGCGTTCACCTTGATGAGCACCAGCTCCCGGCCGATCAGCCGGTCCTCCTCCAGGGTGCGGACCTTGATGACCTCGATGAGCTTGTTGAGCTGCTTGGAGACCTGCTCCACTACGCTGTTGCCGCTGTCCACGATAATGGTGATGCGGGAGATGGCGGGGTCGTCGGTGACGCCCACCGCCAGGGACTCAATGTTAAATGCCCGGCGGGAGAACAATCCGGTGATACGGTTCAGGACACCGGCCTGATTCTCCACCAGAACGGAGATGGTCTGTCTCATCGTCGGCCTCCTTTAGTCGTTGGTGGTGGCCTTGGGGTCCACCATGCAGATCAGCAAAAAGCTGCCCGGAGTGTTGAGCATCTCGTCCAGCGCGTCGTCCACGTCCCGGTCCTCCGACAGCACCCGGCTGGGGATGCCATAGGCGGCGGCGAGAGCGGCGAAGTCCGGGGAGCCGTCCAGCGCCACGCCGAAGGGCCCGGCGGGATAGGTGGGGGTGTCCTGGATCTGGCGCACCAGGCCCAGATAGTTGTTCTGGATGAGGATGATCTTGATGTCCATATCCGCCGCCCGGATAGCGGCCAGCTCGTTAAACGACATCTGGAAGCTGCCGTCGCCGCAAATCACCACCGTCTGCCGGTTGGGCTGAGCCACCTTGACGCCGATGGCGGCGGGCAGGGCGTAGCCCATGGTGCCCAGGCCGCCGCTGGTGAGGAAACGGGGCCCCTCCAGCTGGAGATGTCGGCAGGCCCAGATCTGATTCTGGCCCACGTCGGCCACCACGGCGGCGTTGCATTGCAGCTTCCGGCTGAGCTGCCGGAGCAGATGTCCCGGGAACACATAGCCCGGGGTGCTGGGAAACTCCCGGTGGCGCACCTGGTAGCGCACCTCCTGCAGCCCGGTGAGCCATTCCGTCTGTCCGCCCTTCTGGGCCCGCTCCAGCAGCTGTCCGAGAATGACCTTCACATCTCCCACCACGGGGATCTCAGCGGTCATATTCTTCCCGATTTCCGCCGGGTCCACGTCGATATGGACGATGGTGGTCCGCTCCTGGAGGGTGCTGGGGGAGAGAATGGCCCGGTCTGCCACCCGGCACCCCACCATGATCAGCAGATCGGCGTCGGTCAGAGCCTGGTTTGCCGCTTGGCTGCCGAAAGCCCCGATCATGCCCATGTTCAGGGGATGAGCGGAGGGCATCAGGGACAGGCCCATCATGGTGGTGACCACCGGGATGCAGGTCCGCTCGGCAAACTCGGTCAGCTCCTGCTGGGCGTCGGCCAGGAAAACTCCGCCGCCGGCGCAGAGGACGGGCCGCTGGGCCTGCTCGATGGCCCCGATGACCCGCTTGATCTGCAGCTCGTTCCCCCGGACGCTGGGCTTGTAGCTGCGCAGGGAGACCTGCTCCGGATAGTGATACTCCCGCGTCAGCTCCTGCTGCTGGATGTCGCTGGGCAGGTCGATGAGCACCGGGCCGGGCCGCCCGGTGGAGGCGATGTGGAACGCCTCCGCCACGATGCGGGGGATGTCGTCGGCGTTCTTGACCAGATAGCTGTGCTTGGAGAAGGGGGCCACCGCGCCGGTGATGTCCACCTCCTGGAAGATGTCCCGCCCCAGCAGGTTGCTGGGCACCTGTCCGGTAATGGCCACCATGGGGATAGAATCCATGTAGGCGGTGGCGATGCCGGTGATCAGGTTGGTGGCGCCCGGCCCGGATGTGACCATGCACACCCCCACCTTGCCGGTCACCCGGTAATAGCCCGAGGCCATGTGGCCTGCGTTCTGCTCCGTACGAACCAGGGTATAGCCGATCTCGGGGGCGTTGGCCAGGGCATCCACCGCATAGCAGATGGTGGCCCCTGCGTAGCCGAACATATGCTCTACACCGGCCCGCTTCAGGCTCTCAATCAGGGCTTGCGCTCCAGTCATGTCTCTGACACCTCCATTGGCGAAATTCAATTTGTATGCAGCTAAAGGGAAAAAGAAAACGCCCCGTCCTCTGTCATAGGACGAAGCGCAAACTCCGTGGTACCACCTAAATTCATGGAAACGCCATGAGCGACTCCATGCACTCACTGCCTCTGTAACGGGAGGACGCCCGGCTGAGCCTACTGGTAACCGTTCGGTCAGCTGCTCCTGGGTGACTTTGGAAAACAGGCGGCGCAGGCGCTTGCAGCGGACGCGCCCTCTCTGGGCCGCCGACCCTGTCTCTACTTTTCCCAATCACTGCATTTACGAATTAAACATCATGATACCGGGTTAGAGGGGTTTTGTCAAGTGAATTTTTAGAATTTTCCAAGGAAACAGGCGCAAAAGGCAGATGACAGGCCGCAATCCCGGGAACGGCAGCTGTCGGGACGGCGATTTTGACGCAAAAAGGGGACGCCGCTGAGCGGCGCCCCCTTTTGGGGATTATGGGTTAGTCTTCCGCGCTGTAGGACGCAGCGTATGCGTCGTAGTCGATGTTCTGCACCTCGGTGAGAGGATCGGCGGAATAGGTGGCGACACGGTCGTCATCGATCACGCCGGACCAGTTCAGACCAAAGGCGAAGTCATAGGTGTTGCCGTTGGAGTCCACGTAGCAGTCCATGTCACGAGGCACGTCCTCCAGCTGAGCCTCGACAGCCTCCATGGAGGAGGGCTGCTGGAAGACCAGCAGGCCGTTGGGCTCGACCTCGCCAAGGATGATCTCAGAGACGACCTCATTGTACTGCTTGTTGTAGCAGACCAGGATGACGTCGGCCAGAGGCTCCACCTCAGACCAGACCATTCCACGCTCCATGCACATGGACACGATCACAGGAATGTCACCGGCCACGGAAGCGGCATACTCCAGAGCCTCCAGGTCGCCGTAGTTGGCAGCGGCGGCAGCGGTGTTGCCCTGATAGGAGCGGTTCTCTCTGGTGCCGTCCTCCAGCTCCATACCGGAGATGGAAGGATCACGGGCGGTGGTGGCGGTGTACTCGCCATACTGCAGGGACACAGGATACCAGATGTCATCTGCGGAGACGAGGGTACCGTTGGCGTAGGCCTCCAGATAGCCCCAGGCGCTCAGATAGTTGCTGTCATAGGACGGGGTGTAGGGTGCGGTCATGCCCACCAGGATGTAATCGCAGGCGGCGATCTCCTCGGCGGAGGCACGGATGATGTCCTCGGAGGTGTAGGTGGCGTTGCCATCGGCATCGGCCTCGCCGGTGGGCTCACCCACTGTGTCGGTGACCACGTTGAAGTACTCGCTCAGAACGTCCAGATCCATGCTGGCTTCCCAGGAACCGGTGCCCTCGCTCACGCCGCTCATCCAGCCAACGCTGAAGCCAGTGTTGTAGACATAGGGGACATAGACGGTGGGCTTCTCGGAGACGGCGCCGTCCTCGCTGATGGTGCCATCGTTCTTGATCATGACCACGGAAGCTTCCTGAGACTCCATCGCCAGCTCGCTGGCGGTGCCGGTGGAGATGATGGAGTCAGCATAGGCGGAATCGTTGTAGGGCTGATCGAACATGCCCAGGTTCATCATGACAATGATGTAGTTGTAGGCAGCGTGGCTGATGATCTCATCGGCAGCCTCCTGGCCATTGTTCTCCACCAGGATGTCATAGGCCTCGGCGACGGTCTCCATGGTGCCGTAGCCGCCCAGCAGCTCGACGCCCTGCTCCCAGCCGTAGGCGATACGCTCGGCCTCGGTCAGGTCCTCAGCGCCCCAGACACCGGCGAAGGAGAACACGCCCCAGTCGGTGATCTTCAGGCTGTCATAGCCGTACTCGTCCAGCAGGCCGTACATATAGGCGTTGTAAGCACCAGACTGCTCCACGCCGCCGTAGGGGGTGCCATCGCCGTCCACGTTGACGGAGTACTGGGTCATGATGCCGGAGGAGCCGGTCAGACCGGGCAGATCGAACACGCCGTCAAAGTAGGTGATCAGGTGTGCTTCCAGGTTGTCCCCGGGGAACACGGCGTAGCGGGCGGAGGTGTGGTGGTCGTTACGACCGGCCTCGGTTGCGCCAGCGCCGGCATAGTGCTTGACGAAGCAGTAGACAGACTCGCTGCCCCAGCCCAGGTCGGTGCCGTCGTCGTCATAGGTGGACTGCATGGCGTTGACATAGGCAGTGGCGATGTCCAGAGTCAGCAGGGGATCTTCGCCGTAGGTGCCGCCGGCACGCTCCATGGTGGCACCAGCGATATCAACCTGGGGACCCAGCAGGGCGGTGACGCCGGCTGCACGGTACTCCTTAGCGGTCTCCTCGCCGATCTCAGCGGCCAGCTCGGTGTCCATGGTGGAGGCCAGGGAGACGCTCTCGACCAGGCCGGAGATGTTGGAGGGGTCAATGGAGATCATGGCGGGGATGCCATACCAGCAGCTCTCGGCCACTTCCTGGATGGCGTTGGTCCACTGAGCGTGAGCGCCGCCGCCGTAACCGATGTAACGGGTGACGCCGCCGCGACCACCAGCGATCAGATAGGTGTAGGAGGTGTCATCCTCAGTCAGAGGATCGGTGGTGAAGCTGCCCCAGCCGCCATGGGCCAGGATGGCAGCCATCTCGGAGCCGGACATCAGGCTGACCAGGTTCTCGGACCGCTCCTCGCTGGTCAGACGCCAGTCCTCGTAGGCGTCCAGCTCGCCGTTCTGGTTCAGGTCCTTGAAGGCGTAGCCGTCGTCCTCAATGACGGTGACGCCGGAGGTGGAGGACATACCAAGGGTCACGCCGTCCTCGTTCTCGATCTTGATCCAGCCGTCGTCAGTGACCTCGACGGTGTACTTTGCGCCGTCGCTGGGGACGGGGATGTAGCCCTCGACCTCTTCGGTCGCCTCGGCATCCTCGGCCTCCTCAGCGTCATCGGCCTCATCAGCCGCATCTGCGTCGTCGGTGGCGGTGGTGTCGTCGGTGGCGGTGTCATCAGTGGAAGTGTCGGAGGTGCTGCCGCCGCAGGCCGCCATGCTCAGAACCATGGCAAGAGCCAGCAGAAGAGCCAGCAGTTTGTTCAGGTGCTTCATTTGTGGTTCTCCTTTCGATTGCTAGTCCCGGCGCACATGCTTCCCTGTGTGCGCCGGGCGGGAGTTAGGGTCCATCAATGATGCATCAAAGATCAGCCCTGAGTGTAAGGATCAGCGTAGGGATCGGCATAGGGATCGGTGGTGTCAGCCTCGGCCTCTTCTTCCTCTTCCTCATCGGTGGAGTCACTCTGGGTGTAAGGATCAGCATAGGGATCGGCATAGGGATCGGTGGTGTCGACCTCAGCCTCAGCCTCTTCCTCCTCGGCCTCGTCCTCAGCCTCCTCGGTCTCGGCCTCGGCTTCCTCTTCCTCGTCCTCGGTGGTGTCGGTGTCAGAGGTGGAGGTGCTGGAGTCGGAGCTGCTGGAATCGTCAGACGAGGTGCAGGACACCAGGCAGAATACCAGCATCAGAGCCATCAGCAGGGCCATCAGCTTCTTGCAGATTTTCATGTGTTACTTCCTCCTTGTGCAAAAAATGCAAAATACGCTCGATTAGAGCGTCATCATTTTAACATTTGTGACATACCTATGTCAATACATTTTGGAGCGAAACTGAAAAATTATTCAGGTTGGCCGGGGCGTGTCGCAAAACTGCAACGAACATCGAAGCTGTCGGGACGCTTGCTGACTGCGGCCTGAGAGAAGACGGAGGGCTGAGAAGCGGCCGTCCGTTGCACTGTGCTCCGGCGGAAAGCGCTTGCCTTTCCGCCCAATTTGGGATACAATATCAATGACTTTATATTAGAAGGAGCGCATTTATGCAGGCACTAGAAGCGAAGCAGACCGGCGAATATATCGCAGAACAGATCGCAGAACAGATCCTCACCGGGAAAATCCCCGGCGGCAGCCCCCTCCGGCAGGAGGAGCTGGCGGACGCGCTGGGGGTGTCCCGCATTCCGGTGCGGGAGGCGCTTCAGATCCTCCAGAGCCAGGGACTGGTTCAGCGCCTCTCCACCCGGCGTATCCTCTCTGTGTCGGTGACGCCGGAAAAGCTGCGGCAGATTTTCTCCGTGATCGCCCAAATGGAGATTGCAGGGCTGCAAAGCATCCTCCTTGCCGGAAAACAGTCTGCGTTCCAGGCGGCTGTCGCCCGTTGCGGAGGCGGGGAGCTGGCGCTGCACCGGCTGCTGGCCCAGGAGACGCCGAACGAGTATGTTCAGGTGCTGTTAGACAATGCCTGCTCCTATTATCTGAACTGCGCTCTGCGTCATGCGGAAGCCTCCGGAGAGAGATACCGCCGCCTTTTACTGGCGGATGCGCCGGAGGAAGCGGCGCTTGCGGCGCACTTTTCCGCTCTGGCAGAATCCCTCATCGCAGGCAGGGAGGAGGACCGATGAACGTATTACATCCCATCAAAATGCCCACCGCCAAGGAGCGGGCGGCGGCGGAGCTGCGCAAAGCCATCCTCTCCCACCAGTTTCAGGAGGGAGACGTGCTGACCCTGGACAGCGTGGCGGCCCAGCTCAACATCTCCACCACGCCGGTACGGGAGGCGTTTCAGATTTTGGCCCGGGACAATCTGATCCAGCTCCGGCCAAACAAGGGGGCCGTCGTCCTGGGCGCCACTGAGCGCACTATCCGGGAGCATTATACCGTCCGGGCCATTTTGGAGACGGGGGCGATACAGCTGATCTGCGACGCCCACGCAGACGTCAGCGCAGTGAAACAGTGCTACGACAATGCCCTGGAATCCCTGGCAAAGGGGAATTTCCAGGACTACAACAACTTCAACCGCTCCTTCCATGTGGAGATTTGGGAGGCTACCGGCAACGAGCGGCTGGTGACCATGTGCGCCGAGCTGTGGAACGGCCTCTCCATGGGGATTCAGTCCACCGAGGAACAGTACGCCCGGACCTCCAACCGGGAGCACAAGGCCATTTTGGACCCCCTGCTGGTCTACGACAAACCCCGGGCGGTGGAGGCAATGCACCGTCACATTATGCGCTCCTGTGAGGATATGCTTACCCATCATCAGGAACGCTGACATTCTCTCCGGACCCCACAGGCCCTCCGCAGATTTGCGGAGGGCTTTTGTGCGTTTTCGACAAAAACCGGGCCGTTTTTTTGGCAGGCGGATTTTTGAAAAATCCTTGACAAATCCATGTCTTGGTTTTATATTTGATATCAGATATTGGATACAATATATCCGATAAAATACGTGAAGAGAAAGGAAGTTATCTATGTCAGACACAACCATTACCCTGATCTTTTTGGCGTTTGCCATCATCAGCTTTATGCTGGAAAAGATCCCCCTGGCCCTGACCGCCACCATCGTGGCCATCGGCCTGAACGTCACCGGCGTACTGGACACTTCGTCCACCTTTGCCGGGTACGTCAACAGCAACGTGATTTTGTGCATCGGTATGTTCGTGGTGGGAGAGGCTCTCTTCCAGACGGGCATGGCCAACAAGATCGGCTCTCTGGTGACCCGGTTTGCCAAGAGCGAGCGGCAGCTCATCGTGGCCATCATGGTCATTGTGGGCATTATGTCCGGGTTCCTGTCCAACACCGGCACCGCGGCCGTGCTGATCCCCGTGGTCTGCGGCATTGCGGATGAGTCCGGCTACTCCCGCTCCCGGCTGCTCATGCCCCTGGTCATGGCGGCTGCCCTAGGCGGCAACCTGTCCATCATCGGCGCACCCGGTAACTTGATGGGCATCAACGCCATGACGGAGCTGGGCATTGAGAGCGGCTTCTTCGAGTATCTCCCCATCGGCGGCCCCATGCTCATCTGCGGCATCCTCTACTTTGCCCTCATCGGCTACCGTCTCCTGCCCGACGGCACCACCCCGGGCCAGGCGGTCGTTGCGGCCAAGAAGGACGACTACAGCGACGTACCTGCCTGGAAGCAGAATATGTCTCTGATCGTTCTGGTCCTGGTCATCCTGGCCATGATCTTTGAGGATTACATCGGCATCAGCATCCAGATCAGCGCCTGCCTGGGCGCCATCGTCCTGGTGCTCACCGGCGTCATCACCGAAAAGCAGGCACTCCAGTCCATCGACCTGAAAACCGTGCTGCTCTTCGGCGGCTCTCTGGCTCTGGCCAGCGCCCTGGACTCCACCGGCGCCGGTACCCTGATCGCCAACGGCATCGTCAGCCTCCTGGGCGACGATCCCAACCCCATTATCATCCTGCTGGCGATCTTCATCGTCACCTGCGCTCTGACCAACTTCATGTCCAACACCGCCACCACCGCCCTGATGGTCCCCATCGCCGTGTCTCTGGCCCAGAGCCTGGGAGCGGACGCCCGGGCCGTCATCATCGCCACCGTCATCGCCGGTTCCTGCGCTTATGCCACTCCTATCGGTATGCCCGCCAACACCATGGTCGTGGGCCTGGGCAACTACAAGTTCAAGGATTACGTCAAGGCCGGTCTGCCCCTTATCGGCATCTCCTTCGTCATCTGCATGGTGCTTCTGCCCATCCTCTTCCCCTTCTATCCCTAATGAGCTGACAGGAGGGCGGAGCGCTTCCTGCCCCGCCCTCCTGGTCTGACCCCTTAACAGTCTCTCACCCAAATCCATACTTTAGGAGGCCTTTTCATGACAAAAGAAGAAAGCGTCCGCCTGATGACGGACAAAATGGCCAAGTTTGTCGCCTACACCGGCAAAAAGCTGCCTGACGATGTCATCGCCAAGCTGGCCGAGCTGGGCGAAAAGGAGACCAGCCCTCTGGCCAAGACCCTCTACCAGACCATGTTCCGCAACCAGTCCCTGGCGGTGGAGCTGAACCGCCCCAGCTGCCAGGACACCGGCGTGCTCCAGTTCTGGGTCAAGTGCGGCACCGGCTTCCCCCTCATCAACGAGCTGGAGGCCCTGCTGAAGGAGGCCGTGGTGCAGGCCACCTTCGCCGCCCCCCTCCGCCACAACAGCGTGGAGACCTTTGACGAGTACAACACCAAGCGCAACGTGGGCAAGGGTACCCCCACCGTCTGGTGGGACA
>JAJQHP010000168.1 GCA_021199695.1 Clostridiales bacterium | reverse complement strand
TTTGTAGAATTGGGGTCAGGCTCTGAACCTGACCCCAACATTTATTATAGAACCTCATTATTTTAATTTCATTTTTCCGCGATTTTCAGGGCCAGGTCGTCCTCAATTTGGGCGACTGCGTCCTCCAGAGCCAGTTCTCCCAGGCACAGCTGGCTGGCCGCGTCGTAGAGGATGTTCTCCACCTCCAGCTCCAAAGAGACCGGGGTGGTGCAGCCGTCGAAGATCGCCTCCAGCTCAGAGATGTCCCAGCCGCACTGCCGGGCATAGGGGGCGAAGGAATCGATCTGGGCGTCCATCCCTGTCCGGGTGACAGGCAGGCCGTCGCCGTAGGTGTACTGCTGAATGTCGTCGGAGAGGGCGGTCCGGATAAATTCCTTCGCCAGCTCGGTCTGGCTGCTGCCTGCGCTGACCGCCATCAGTATCTCCGGGCTGTAGGCCCCCTCCGTCAGTCCGGGGAACCGGGCGATGTGGAAGTCCGTCTCATACGGCATAATCACATCCTCCCCTGTCTCCTCGTCGTACTCGCTGCACCGGAGAACCATATGGCCCACCAGCGACTGCACATCCACCATCACCATAAATCCGGCGGTACCGTCCCCCCATTCTGCGTCGCTGGGGAAATATTCGTTCCGGTTGCCGGAATCGAACGTTCCCGAGCCGGTTCCCGACGCTCCTCCGGTGAGCTTGCCCCACACGCACAGGTTATAGTGATCGCTGATCTCCTTCAGCCCCTCCAGCCAGACGGAGAGGGCCTGCGTGTCCACCCCGTCCTCCGTCACCAGGGCGCTGCCGCTGGCGGCCAGCCAGACCGAATAGAAGGGACCGGAGGGGTAGGGCTGTAGATAGGCCCCGTCCACCCATTCAACGTTGTCCGACTGCTCCGCCGTCCGGGCGTTGCCGGAGAGCACCTGTTCCGTCAGCTCCTCCATGGTGGCGGGCAGCGTCTCCCCCTCGTCGCTGCTCATCAGCACCGGCACGGAGAACCGGGCGGGGATGACGCAGCAGTCCCCCGCCTCCGTCAGCAGGCCGGAGACGGTGCCGCCCACAAAGTCCGTCTCCTGGTAAATATCGTTTAACGGTTCCAGTACGCCCTTGTCGATGTAATTTTCGTAGTCCACCCCGTCCAAAATCAGCATGTCCGGGCCGTCTCCCGCCAGGAGCTGGGTGTTCAGGGTGGAGAGCAGGTCGCTGACGGTGGCGGCACTCCCGGTGGAGCCGCCGTCGTCCAGCTGCACGTCCAGCACCACGTCCAGCTCCGGGTGCTCCTGCTGGAAGGCCAGCACCGTCTCCCGGAGGGTGTCCGTCTCGTACAGTGCCCAGACGGTGAAGGTGCTCTCCGCCGTCGCCGTCCGCTCCGAGGTAAAGCGGTACAGGCTGCCGCTGTCCGTGATGAGATAGAGGGTGTAGTCCTCATCCATATAGAAGCTGCCCACGCTGACGGCATCCGCTCCGTCCAGAGCGTAACGGTATCCGTCGGCCTCCAGCACCACCTCATAGATCTGGGAGTCGAAGATGCCCCGGCAGAGGTTGTAGTTGTCCGTATCCACGAAGAAATAGTACCCGTTCTCCGCCAGCAGGGGACGGTTGGTGTTGCACATAAAGTCCTCGCCATACTCCCCCAGCTCCTCCCCGGTCTCCGGGTCCAGGGCCAGCATGGGGTAGGCGTCCTCATACAGATAGACAGCCCCGTCATAACAGAAGCAGGTGGGATAGCTGACGGTCTCCCGCTCCCAGAGCGTCTCCCCGGTGGCCAGCTCCACGGCGTAGAGGGTGGAGGTCCAGTCCTCGTGCTGCACCTCCAGAAGAATGATGCGATTGTCATAGATGGCCCGGTACAGAAAGCTGTCCGCGATGGCGACCTCCGGGACGACCGTCTCCGTCTCGCCCCCGGCGGCATAGCGATAAAAGACGTATTGTCCCATCTCCTCATCCCTGCCGCAGCCGTACAGCGTCCCGCTGTCGTCCGCGCACAGGATGATGCGGAACGCCTCCGGGACCTCCCGGCTCTCCCAAGTGTCCCCGCCGTCCTCCGAGTGACACCATTCCTGATAACCAAAGGCGTCCAGGCTGCCGTCGGCCCAGCCCTGGATGGAAATGATGTAGGTGGAGCTTCCGTCGGCCAGAGTGGGGGTGACGTTCTCCTCCACATAGCGGAGGGTGGTCTCGGTGTCCGATGTGTTGACTGCGGCGGCGTCTGTCGCGGTGTCGGTTCCCGTCTGCCCCAAAACGCCGCTGCAGCCCAGCAGGGACAGCGCCATGGCGAGAGACAGCAGCAGTGTGAGCGCTTTTTTCATAAGCGTGACCTCCCATTCGTTTTGCTGTCTCTATCATACCCTACCGCTTCCGGCGCTGCCTGAAAATAATCTAAAATTGGGAAATGACCTGGCCTAACGGCCCGCCCGCCGGAGCCGCAGGGAGAAGCTGGCCCCGCCGCCGGGGGTGTCCTCCAGGGTCAGCTGCCCGCCCAGCTGCCGGGCCAGCTCCTGAGCGATGGGCAGACCCAGCCCGAAATGTCCCTTGTCCGTGCGGCTCTGCTCCGCCCGGTAGAACCGGCGGAACACCGCCTCCTTCTCACCGTCCGGGATGCCGGGGCCGTGATCGACCACAGAGAGGACGGCGCAGCTCCCCTCCACACGGGCGGTCAGCTCCACAGCCGTCCCGGCTGGGGTGTGGTCCAGGGCGTTGGAGAGCAGGACGGAGAGCAGCTGCACCAGCCGCTCCTCGTCGGACGAGATCACCGGCAGCACCGTCTCCGGCAGCTCCAGCCGGAAGGGGCGCCGCTTTTGCGCCGCCTGGGGGGCAAACTGGTCGTAGAGCCGGATGCACACCGTCTCCAGCTCTACGTCTGTCCGCTCGCAGGCCCACCGGCCCACGCCGCTCCCGGTCAGGGTCAGCAGGTCGGCCACCAGACGGCTCATCCGCTCCGCCTCCCGGTCGGCCAGGGCGAGCTGGGTCTGTACCTCCTGCCGCTCGCTCTGCTGTCCCGCGGCATACAGGCTGGCCCGGATGACCGCCAGAGGGCTGCGCAGCTCGTGGCTGGCGGCGGCGATGAAGGCCTGCTGCTCCTGGACCGCCTGCTCTGTGGGCCGGGTGGCGATGCGGGAGAGGAGCCAGCTCACCAGCAGCATGGCGGCGACCCCCGCCGCCCCCAGCAGCAGATACAGCCCCACCAGCTCCCTTATGTGGTCGTACCGTCCGGTCAGGTCCTGGGCAAAATACACCTGATAGTCCGTCACGGTGTAGACGATGCCCTGATAAGGGACGCCGTCCACGGTGAGGGTCACGTTCAGCAGTCCGTCCCCGCCGCCGCTCTGATTTTCCGCCTCCCCGCGAAGGGCGGACAGCAGATCGTCTTTGCCCTCCTCCGCCCGGAGCGCGGAGAAGTGGAGGGGTACGCCGTTGACCTCCACATAAAACAGCAGAGACTCGTCCCCCGCCACCTGGGAGAGATAGTCGTCGCTGACCTCGCCGCTGCGCTGGAGCTGCTGGAGCAGGGACTGGAACCGGGTCTGATACAGCACCTCCTGGCTGCTCTGGTACTGGGTGCAGCTGAGATAACAGGTGATGGCCAGCATGACCAGCAGCACCAGACTGGTCAGCCCGCCGAACAGGGCCGCCAGCCGCCGCCGAAGGGCCGGTATCATGGCGTCTCCCCTGCCGTCAAGCGGCACTCCCGAAGCTCCGCTTCTCCTTGCAAAAGATAGCCCTTGCCCCGGCGGGTGGTCAGCCGCCAGCGGGTCCCCACCGTTTGCAGCCGCCGCCGGAGGAAATAGATGTAGGTATCCAGGGAGGCGTCCCCCACCTGGGCGTCCATGCCCCAGACCGCCTGAAAGAAGCGCTCCCGTGGGATCACCTGTCCGGGGTTCTCCAGGAGAAGAGTGAGGATGTCTGTCTCCCGCCGGGTCAGGGTGCAATGGCCCGACGGGCCGGTGAGGGTCATGGCGGCCGTGTCCAGCGTCAAATCCCCCGCCGTCAGCGTGTCGGCGGCCTTTTTCCCTCCCCGGCGGAGCATGGCGTCCACCCGGACCAGCAGCTCCGGCATGGCGAAGGGCTTGGAGAGATAGTCGTCCGCCCCGTTCTCGAAGCCGTCCACCAAATCCTCCGTCCGGCTCATGGCGGTGAGCATCAGCACCGGGACGCTCACCCCCGCGGCTCTGGCCCGGCGGAGCAGCGTCAGCCCGTCCAGACCGGGGAGCATCCGGTCCAAAATACAGCCGTCATACCGCCCCTGCCGGAGCAGGGACAGCCCCCGCTCCCCGTCGTGGGCGGCGTCCACCTGGTATCCCCGTTTTCGAAGCTGTTCGGCAATCAGCCCGGAGAGCTGCAAATCGTCTTCCACAAGCAGTAAATACATGAAACCTCTCCCCAAATAAGCGTCCCGCCCCCTGCCGGGAGGCGGGGCATTCCCTTCCATTTTCATTTCCCCTATTATACCAGAAACCGGGGAGGGAAATCTCAAAAGAACCTTAAAATCTCCCTCCATTTTAGATTCATTTCAGGCAAGGAGGAAAAAGCGGGGGTACAATGGGGGCAGAAAAACCGTTCGACAGGGCAAGAGGCCGGAGAGGAGCGCCTGTGAGACAGAAGAAACCGATTCAAACGCATCTGAGACAGCTGAAAACAGTGCTGCCCTTCCTGGCCCCCAGTCTGGGGGGACTGTGCGTTTTTGTGTTGATCCCCTTTGCGGACACCGTCCGCCGCTCCTTCTGTAACGCCATGGGGAACCGCTGGGTAGGACTGACCAATTATACCCAGGTGCTCACCAACAGCGCCTTTCAGCTGGCGGCGGAGAACACGGCGAAATTTCTCTGCGTCTGCCTGCCCCTGCTGCTGGGGGTGTCCCTGGCATTGGCGCTGATGGTGCGGGCGCAGCACAGAAAAAACAGCGTGTTCCAGAGTACCTTCCTGCTCCCTATGGCCGTTCCGGTGAGCGCCATCGTGCTGCTGTGGAAGGTGCTGTTCAGCGACAGCGGGCTGGTGAACGGTGTGATCGCCTCCCTGGGCGGGGAGCCGGTGTCCTTTCTCAGCACCAACGCCGCCTTTTGGGTGCTGGTGGTCACCTACCTGTGGAAAAACGCCGGATATGATATGATTTTATGGCTGGCGGGGCTGGACAACATCTCCAGGGACTTATACGAGGCCGCCGCTGCCGACGGCGCAGGCCCCCTCCAGCAGTTCCGCTACATCACTCTGCCGGAGCTGCGGCCCATGGTGGGAGTGGTGGGGCTGCTGTCCCTCATCAACTCCTTCAAGGTGTTCCGGGAGGCGTATCTGGTGGCGGGGAACTATCCCCACGAGAGTATGTATCTGCTCCAGCACCTGTTCAACAACTGGTTTCTGGACCTGGACATGGGACGGCTCACCGCCGCCGCCTGTCTCATGGTGCTGGTGCTGCTGGGAGTCATCGCCCTGGGGCGGAGGTATTGGAGGCTGGAGACGGGATGAAACACGTCAAGCGGGTGGCGCTGTACGCCGCCCTTCTGGCCCTGGCCCTGCTCATCTGGTGGCCGCTGTGGTTCATCGTCATGGGCATCTTCCTCCCCGCCGACGAGCTGAGCGTCCTGCTGGGACCGGTCTTTGGGGAGGGAGAGGGCTACGCCCGGTGGTTTCTGCTCCCCAGCTGGCCCACCCTGGAATCCCTGGCGGAGCTGCTGCTGGACACGCCGGAGTTCTTTGCGGTATTCTGGAACAGCTGCAAGCAGGCCTTCCCCCAGGCGATCGGGCAGCTCCTGGTGGGCGCTCCTGCGGCCTGGGCCTTTGCCAGGCTGCGGTTCCCCGGACGGCGGGCGCTGTTCGGGGTGTATGTGGTGCTGATGCTGTTGCCCTTCCAAGTGACGATGGTACCCAGCTACCTGGTGCTCAACGGTCTGAACCTGATGGACACCGTCTGGGCGGTGATTCTCCCCGGCATTTTCTCCACCTACCCGGTGTTCATCATGACCCGTGGATTCGAGGCCATCCCCAAAAGCGTCATCGAGGCGGCGGAGCTGGACGGGGCGGGACAGGGGGCCATTTTCTTCCGGCTGGGCCTGCCCATGAACCTGCCGGGGCTGATCTCCGCCTTTGTCCTGGGCTTTCTGGAGGCCTGGGGCGCGGTGGAGCAGCCCATGACCTTTCTGGAGTCGGCAGAGAACTGGCCCCTGACCCTCTATCTCCCCCAGGTGGTGATGGACAACCTGGGCCTCTCTATGGCGGCCAGCTTTATCGCCCTACTGCCGGCGCTGCTCATCTTCCTGTTCGGGCAGCGGTATCTGGAGCAGGGCATTTTACAGGGGGCTGTGAAGGAGTAATTTCACTTGCTGTTTACATAATATTGAACCATTGATTGACAGGAGGAGCCCGAAATGAGACAGAAGAAAATTCTTTCCCTGCTGCTGGCGGCGGCTATGATGCTGACCCTGTGCGCCTGCGGGGACCAGACCGAGTCCGGCGTCACCGCCGAATCCCTCTCCAGCGGCACCGGCCGCTATGTGGAGACGAATATCACCCCGGAGAGCTACACCTCCTACGCCGCCGATGCGGACTTTAACAGCTGCATCACCCTGCAATATGGCGACGACGATACGGTTGACCTGGCGGTGCGCTTCGGCGTGCGGGATTCCGCAGGAAACCTCGCCTCCAGCGACCTGATCTGGTACCACTCCGGGGACAAGGGGGACACCTGGGAGGAGCAGACGCTGACCGATCTGTGGGACAGAGATCTGGCCCAGGAATGGTACTTCGGGACAGACGGCTCCGTCTACAGCTGGACCCTGGTGACAGACTACGACGAGGACACAGACATCTCCAAGGTGACGGCGGTGCGCCTTTACAAAATGGCAGACGGAGAGGAGTCGGTCACAGACTACGACTTCTGTGCGCCGGAGCGGACGATGGGAGGCTGGAACCCCGGCGGCATCTATCAGGACAAATACCTGCTGTTCACCGTGAGCTATGAGGAGGGCGACACCCTCTATGTCATGGATATCACCACCGGAGAATTTCTGTGGACGGTATCGGCGGATTACTACAATCTGAGCTTCGCCGTGGCCGGGGACACGGTCTATGTCAGCGACCGCGGGCAGCTGAACAACTCCTACAACCTCAGCGACGGGACGCTGTTGGAGGAGCTGGACATGACCGGAATGTCGGAAAACGACTGTTACCTTTCCAGCAGCCGTATGACGGAGCAGGGCAGCTATTACTTTCTGGACGGCGACCTGAATTTCTGCATGGGCATCCTGGGGTCCAATCTGAAGGAGATCATCCTGGACGGCACCTATTACCGGTACGGCTCCCAGCTCAATGTGCTCGACAGCAGCATGGACTTCTATGTGGCGGAGGACAATACCATCTATATCAACGCCCGAAGCGATGAGCAGGAGCTGAACCTCTACCGCTACGACTACGACGCCGACGCCACCTATGGCACGACCACCCTGACCGTATGGGCGCTGGAGGACAGCGCCACCATCCGCCAGGCCATCTACGCCTTCCAGGAGAGCCATCCGGAGGTGGAGGTAGACCTCCAGGTCCAGGACTACGGGGCGTACAGCGAGAGCGGCAGGACGCTAAACGATGTCCTCACCACCCTGAACACCCAGATACTGGCGGGGAACGGCCCGGACGTGCTGGTGCTGGACGGGGTGGACTATGAGAACTACATCGACAAGGGGGTGCTGGAGGATCTGAGCGACCTGGTGGACGGGACGGAGTTTGTGGGCGAGACGGTGTCCGCCTTCCAGTGGGAGGACGGCGGCTACTATGTCCTCCCCGCCCGGTTCACCGTCCCTCTGCTGCTCAGCAGTCAGGCGGACACCCCGGACAGCCTGGAGGCGCTGGCAGAGGCCGTAGCCCAGGCGGGGGCGGACGAGCCGTGTCTTGCCACCACCTATTACGACCTGGTGTGGAACCTGTGGTATCCCAGCGCATCCGCCCTGGTGACAGGGGACGGAGTGGATACGGAGGCTCTGGTCGCCTGGCTCTCCGCTCTGAAAACGATCAGCGACACCTATGGCTATTTCGCCCCGGAGGACGAGGGGACCGACTCCAACTTTGAGGAGGTCATCCCCGGCACCTACGACTACGGCAACCTGAATACCTATGTGGAGGACGACGCCTATACCTGGCTGGAGCAGGACAGCCCCTGGGGGCTGACCACCCTGGACGCAGTGGAGGACCTGGTGATGGCCCTCTCCACCTGTGAGCGCTACGGAAAGGACATCACCGATTTCACCGTCACCCAGGCCCCCGGACTGGTGGAGGGTGCCTACACCCCGGAGGTGCTGCTGGGGGTGAGCGCAGGCTCCAACGTCACCGAGACAGCGAAGGAGTTCGTGGCCTGCGTCCTGTCGCTGGAGGTACAGCAGTACACCTATGGAGACGGCCTGCCCGTCTTGCAGGAGGCCATGGACCGACAGCTGGACTATTTCGCCGGCCCGGCGGCAGAGTACGGGTGGGACATCGGCCAGCTGCGGGAGGTGCTGGACAGCCGCACCACCCCCTCGACAGCCAGCGAGCTGGTGCTGGAGGCGGTCTACGGTGCGGCGGAGTCGTACTGGTCCGGGGAGTTGACTCTGGACGAGGCGATCGCGCAGGTAGAGGACGATCTGGCCCTCATGCTGGCGGAACAGTAAGGGAGCGCGCTATGAAGCTGAACACAAGCACCCTCCCCCGGCACAGGAAGCCGAAGGAGGAGAGCAGCGAGGGTAAATCGGCCTGGCGCATTGCGGCTTTCTTCCTGCTGATGCTGGCCCTGACCCTGTTTGCCCGGGGGATGGCGGGGGCGGCCCAGACCACCGTTCTCACCCAGACCCCCACCGCCGCCACGGTGACGGAGACGCTGACCCTCTCCGGCACGGTGGAGAGCCAGAGCGTGGAGGTCCTCACCCTCCCGGACGGGCTGACGGTGCAATCCGTCCTGGTGACCGAGGGGCAGACGGTAAAGGAGGGGGCGTCCCTGCTCCAGCTGGATACGGACACCATCGCCCAGGCCCTGACCACAGCTCAGGGGGAGCTGGACAAGCTGAATTTGCAGCTGGCAGCCTACCAGCAGGAGCAGACGGCGGACGATTCCGCCCTCGCCTCCGCCCAGACCGCCTATGACCGGGCCAAGGAGGACGCCGCCAGCACGGCCTCCGCCCAGGCCACCCAGGTCAGCCGGGCCAAGTCGGCGGTGTCTGAGGCAAAGTCTGCCCTGAGCGACGCAAAATCGGAACTGAACAGTCTGAAAAGCGAGCAAGCCGCTCTGGAGAACACCATTTCCCAGGAGACGGCAGACCTGGCGGCATTGGAAAGTCTGCTGGCCGAGGTAGAGGCCGCCCCGACCGACGATGCCGGGGATGAAGGGACGGAACCGGAGGCAGACAAGGAGACAAGCGAAGCTGCCGACGATACGGCGGATTTACAGGCCCAGATCGAGGCGCTGGAGGCCCAAATCGCAGCAGACGAGGAGACGCTTGCCTCCTTCGACAGCCAGATCGCCTCCGCCCAGGAGGCAGTTTCCAGCGCCCAGGCGGTGCTGGACGCCGCCGAGGAGGCCTTGGAGGATGCCAACACAGCGGCCTCGGACAGCAGCCGCAGCAGTCAGCGCAATTTGGAGGATGCAGAGGACGCTCTCAGCGACGCCCAGGACAGTCTTGCCCAGGCCCAGGCGGATGCGGAGACCCAGAACCAGCAGAATCAGGCGGAGGCAAGCATCCTCTCCGTCACGGTCGCCCAGCAGGAGGCACAGGTGGCCGCCCTCTCCGCCCTCCAGGAGAGCGGCGGCGTGCTGACCGCCCCCTGTGCCGGAAAGATCGTCTCCCTCACCGGGGCGGCGGGCAGCGACTCCGGTTCCGTGGAGATTATACTGGCGGTGGCAAGCGACAGCTATGTGCTGACCCTGACCGGCAGCGAGCTGGAGGAATTGCCGGATGGGGCGGCTCTCCATGTGACCCAGGGGGAAAAGGAAGCGACCGTCAACGTCTCCGCTCTGGTGAAGGACAGCGACACCGGGGAGCTGACCGCCACCGCCTACCTGACCGGGGACTGGGAGGACGAAGCTGCCGAGGCAGACGTGACCCTGTCCTCCGGACGGTACGACCTGGTCATTCCCATCGCCGCCTACCACGAGGACAACGACGGAGGTTTTGTCTATGTGGTGGAGGAGGTGGAGTCGGTGTTGGGGCTGCGGTATCAGATCCGCCGGGAGTCGGTGACGCTGCTGGCCAGCAACGGCGAGGTCGCGGCGGTGGACGGCGTTCTCGGCAGCGACAGCCAAATCGTCGTCAGCTCCAGCCGCTCTGTTGAGGACGGCGAGTATGTGAGGATAGACGGATGAGGGGAAAAATCGTCAGAGGCTGCGTCTGGGGAGCGCTGCTGCTGGGCTGTCTGCTGCTGTCCTGGCACTGTGCTGAAACGTTGGGCGACCTCTACCCCTCCGTCTCCGTCCGACTGGAGACTCCTCTGACCCAGGCTCAGGCCGGGACACTGGAGGACGCCGCCTACACTGTGACCTGCTGGTGGGAGGAGGAGGGCGTTGCCGAGACGGATTATGCCCACTGCTCCGCCCTGGCCGTGCGGTATCACGGTACGTTGCGCGATATCCGGCGGCTCACCCTCACAGAGGGGACGGAGCCGGGGGCGCTCCAGATGCAGGAGGGGCTGGTGTCCAGCGCGCTGGCCCAGGCGCTGTGGGGCAGCACCAACGTGGTGGGACAGGAATTCTCCTGGAACGGGGAGATTTGGACCGTCTCCGCCGTATTTGAGGGGGACGACTGCGCTCTCTGTCTGCCCTCGGAGACAGCGGCAGGGGCGGTCTGTCTGGAGCTAACCGGAGATATCGAGGATGACCCGGTAGGTGCAGTCAACGACTTTCTGGCCCTCACCGGATTGGACGGCGGGGCGGGGACGGTATACGGCCCTCAGATGGGGGCGCTGCTCCGGCTGCTGAACTGGACGCCTCTGACGCTTTGCGCTCTCTGGTGTCTCTGGTCGCTGAAACGGCGGTTCCCCATCCGTCGGCTGGCCCTCCGGCGGGGCATTTTCTGGGGGCTGGTGCTGCTGGCGGCGGTGCTGGCACCCATCGGCATGGGAAATCTCCCCGGCTGGCTGACCCCGCCCCGGTGGAGCGACTTCGGCTTCTGGTATCGCCTGTGGGTCGCCGCTGGGGAACGGCTGGAGGAGTGGTTCCGGGTCGTGCCCCTGACAAAGGATGTGACCGCCAAGCGGGCCCTGCTCTGCTGGGCGGCGGGCTGGAGCGGCAGTCTGCTCTGCTGGAGCGAGTGCCGGTTTCTGGTCGCAGAGACGGCGGTCCGGGCCGGGAACAGAGCGGAGCCGCAGGCTTCGCCTTGATGCGAGCGATCCCCTCAGAGACAAAAACGCCCTCCCGCAGCCGCGGGAGGGCGTTTTGCGTCTGTTGTGCGCGGGTTATTTGGAAATCTTCACGCTCTTTTTGCTGCTCCAGCCGGAATAGTAGTTCGTGCCGGAGACGGTCTTATAGGTCCGGATGCGCACATAGTAGGTCTTCCCCTTGGTCAGGCTGGAAATGACCTTGCTGACGCTGGATGCGCCCGTCACCTTTACCGTCGTGTAGCTGGAGAAGCTGCTGGAGGTGGAATACTGGATCTGGTAGCCGGTGACGCCGCTGACCTTTGACCACTTCACCGTCATCTTCTTGCTGGCGCTGTTGGTCACGCTGGAGAGCGTGGGGGTGGTCAGGCGGACGGTGGTCTTGCCGGTGTAGCTGCCCAGGGTGCTGCCGGAGTAGGGCCGGACGGCGTAGACATAGGTGGTGCCGTTCTTGCTCTTGACGGCGG
>JAJQHP010000131.1 GCA_021199695.1 Clostridiales bacterium | reverse complement strand
GACCCTCTGGCGGGCGTCCGGTTCCAGGAGCACTGGGAGGAGGCCGCCTTTCGCCTGGGAGGCGGCGGCTTCCGCGCCCCGGCCCAGCTGGCGGGGGACTTTTTGCAGAGGCGTCCGTCAATGGCGGGGGGAGCCATTCGACCCACCTATCGGCCCGGGGTGACCTGGACGGATGTGGGGCTCTGTCTGCCGGACTATGTGACGGAAACTCTCCGGGACGCGCTCCCCCTGCTGGACCGGAAGCTCCACGGCTTTGCCGCCCCGGAGGCGGTGCTCACCGGCATCGAGAGCCGGTCGTCCTCCCCTGTGCGGGTGCTCCGGGGAGCCGATTTTCAGTCCAGTCTCCGGGGGGTCTATCCCTGCGGGGAGGGCTGCGGCTACGCCGGAGGCATTGTCAGCGCCGCCGTGGACGGCATCCGTGTCGCCGAGGCAGTGGCGACCGGCTGACCGCAGAACGGTAAAAAAATAAACGAGGAGCCGCCACCGGGCGGCTCCTCAAATACGTTACATACAATGTAGAACGGCAAATCCTCTTCTCACGGCTGATCGACGATCAGACCATAGCCGCCGTCCTCCCGGGCGTAGACTACGGCGAACGCCTCGCCCTCGTCGGCGTCACGGAAGGCAAAGAAGGTATGTCCCAGGAGGTTCATCTGGAGCATCGCCTCCTCTACACTCATGGGGCGCAGGGGGAAGCGCTTGGCCCGGGCGATCTCCAGGGGAGCGTCGGCCTCGGACACGTCTACGCCGGTGAACTCTACCGGATCAAAGGCGTCGGTGCGCAGGCGCTTGGACAGGCGGGTCTTGTTCTTCCGGATCTGGCCCTCGATGGTATCCACGGCGGCGTCGATGGCGGAATACATGGAGTCGGAATAGGTCTCGGAGCGGAAGATAGCGTTACCGGTACGCACAGTGACCTCCAGCTTGACCTGGCCCCGTTTCTTCTCCTGGAAACGGACGGTCGCCTCGGCGTCAGAATGGAAATACCGATCCAGCTTGCCCACCTTTTTCTCGGCATAGGCAAGAACCTTTTCCGGCTGAGGGGATTTCTTGTCGATAAATGCGAATTTCACTGCAATTCAGCTCCTTCCTGGTGGCGTGGAGAAGGGTGTCCCCCTTCTGTGAGCCTATTATACCACACTTTTGGAAAAGGAAAAGACTAAATTGTAAATTTTGCAAAAATCCTTTCAGGATTTGCCGCCCCTCACAGCACCGCCGAGGCGTGCCGGGCCACATGGCAGTTCAGGTTGACGGCGCAGGGCAGCCCGGCGATGTGAGTGGGGTGAGCCAGGATGCTCACCTTCAGGGCGGTGGTACGTCCTCCCAGCCCCTGGGGGCCGATGCCCAGACGGTTGACCTTCTCCAGGATACGTCCCTCCATCTCCCGGTAATAGGGGTCGGGGTTGTCCTCGTCCAGGGGACGCAGGAGGGCGCGCTTGGAGAGCTGAGCCGCCAGCTCGAAGTCGCCGCCCAGGCCCACGCCCACGATGACCGGGGGACAGGGGTTGGAGCCCGCCCGGGAGACCGCCTCCACAATGGTATCCTCCACCTGTTCCCGGGTGACGGAAGGCTTGAGCATGGAGAGGCTGGCCATGTTCTCGCTGCCGAAGCCCTTGGGGGCCACGGTGACGGTCAGTCGGTCCCCCTCCACCAGCCGGAGGTGGAGGACGGCGGGGGTGTTGTCCCCGGTATTCACCCGGCGGAGAGGGTCTTCCACCACGCTGCACCGGAGATGCCCCTCGGTGTAGCCCAGGGACACGCCCCGGTTGACGGCGTCGGAGAGCAGGCCGCCGGTGATGTGGACCTCCTGGCCCAGATCACAGAAAACCACCGCCATGCCGGTGTCCTGGCAGATGGGGAGCTGCCGCTCCCCGGCAAAGGTGAAGTTTTCCACCACGTCGCCCAAAATGGACTGCCCCACCGGGGAGACCTCCGTCTCCCGGGCGGCCCGAATGGCGCAGCGCACGTCCTCCGGCAGCTGGCAGTTGGCCCGGATACAGAGCTCCCGGACGGTCTGCGTGATCTGTTCGGCGGTGATCTCTCTCATGGGTTCTCTCTCCTTTTGAATGTTTTGGCAGTTTACAGACAGAAGGGCGTCAGCTCCGGCGTCCGGTTCCGGTACAGGGCCACCCGGGTAAAGCCCTTGCTCTCCAGCAGGGCGTAGGCCTCCCGCAGCCCCCGGGCGACGTCGGCGGCCCGGTGGGCGTCGGTGCCCACCGTGACCAGCATTCCGCCCAGATCGCGGTACCGCTCCAGCAGCCAGTCATACTCCGGCATCAGAGTCTCCGACTTGCTGCTGTTGACCTCCAGGGCCTTGCCGGTGCGCACCAGGGAGCGGAGCAGCTCGGTGATCCGATCCTCGTATGGCCCCAGGCCCACGCTCTGTCCGTCCCGCTGGGCCATGTACCGGAGGGGATAGGGCAGATGAGCCAGGGAGTCGAAGTTGCCCCAGGCCATCAGCGCCTCCATGCCGTCAAAGTAGTCATCCAGGTAGCGATAGCACTGCTCCGGGCCGGTGAAGTTGACATAATAATAGTCCTGCCAGCCCAGTGCGGCGCTGGCGTTGTGGATGGAGCCCAGGACGAAGTCCAGCCCCGGCTCCTGCAACGCCCGCTCGGCAGCGGAGAAGTCCGCCGGGGCGTTGCCCAGCTCCAGGCCGTAGCGCAGCTCCATCTCTCCGCCCAGGGCGGCCAGCGCCTCCTGCTGCTGACGGCGGGCAGGCGCCCAGTCGTAGACGGGGACGAGCTGATTTTTCTCGTTGACCACATCGTAATGGTCGGTAAAGCACAGGATGCCAACGCCCCGGTCCAGAGCGGCCCGGGCCATCTCCGTCCGGCTGCTGTGGCCGTCAAAGGAGACGGTGGAGTGGATGTGCTGATCGATGAGAGACACGGCGGCAGAACCTCCCGGGCGTAAATTTCCTGTGGATATTGTAATGCGTCCCGGCCAAAAGTGCAAGGGCGGGGAGAAAATCCTGTTCTGAGTTTTCTGT
>JAJQHP010000244.1 GCA_021199695.1 Clostridiales bacterium | reverse complement strand
GTGTAGCCTCGAATTTTTGCTTTTTCGAGTGTCTACTCTAAGGGGACTATATCATCTGCCTGCGGCCTGAAAATCGCCTGATTTATTTGTTGATGCCCGGCTGTCCGAACAGCTGCTGCCGGAGGGCCTCCACCCCCGTCCGCTTTTCGGCGGAAAAGGGCAGGAGGACATCGTTCTCCCCCAGCGCCAGGGTCTCCCGGATGCAGCGGAGGTTCGGTTCGATCTCACTCTTTTTCAGCTTGTCCAACTTGTTGGCCACCACCGTCACCGGACAGCCGGTGGATTTGAACCACTCCATCATAGTCACGTCGTCGGCGGTGGGCTTGTGCCGGGCGTCCACGATCTGGACGCCTGCGGTGATGAGGCCGGAGGCGAAATAGGCCTCCATCAGCCGTCCCCACCGCTCCCGCTCCTGCTTGGAGACCTTGGCGTATCCGTACCCCGGCAGGTCCACCAGATAGAGCTGCCGGTCGATGAGGAAATAGTTCACCTGACTGGTCTTGCCGGGGGCGGAGCCCACCCGGGCAAAGTTCTTCCGGTTGAGCAGACAGTTGATGACCGAGCTCTTTCCCACATTGGAGCGGCCCGCAAAGGCGATCTGGGGCAGGGAGCTGTGGATAAAGTCCTTGGGAGCAGTGGCTCCAATGACAAATTCCGCCTGATTCAGATTCATGCATTTACCTCACTGTCACTGTGGGATGGCTCCGGGCCGGAGGGCAGACGGCTGGACGCCTCCATGCAGGGCGCTCAGATTGGGCTGGACGGCAGCGGAGGAGAAGTCCAGTGCCTCGGCCAGCACCTGGTCCACCTGCTCCACCGTGACGAACCGGAGGGCGGAGCGGACGGTCTGATCGATCTCGGTCAGGTCCTTCTCGTTGTCCGCCGGGATGATGACCGTCTGGATGCCGTTTCGATAGGCAGCCATGGTCTTTTCCTTCAGCCCGCCGATGGCAAGCACACGGCCCCGAAGCGTGACCTCCCCCGTCATGGCCAGGCCGCACTTCACCTTCGCCCCTGTGAGGGCGGAGACGATGGCGGTGGTGATGGCGATGCCGGCAGAGGGGCCGTCCTTGGGCGTGGCCGCCTCGGGGAAGTGAATGTGGATATCCTTTGTCTTGTAGAAGTCCGGGTCGATGCCCAGCTCCTGAGTGCGGCTGCGGATATAGGAGATGGCGGAGTGACAGGACTCCTCCATCACCTTCCCCAGGTTGCCGGTGGGCTCCACCTTGCCAGAACCAGGGACGGCGTTCACCTCCACCTCCAACAGCTCTCCCCCCACACTGGTCCAGGCCAGGCCGTTGACCAGCCCCACCTGGGGGGTTCGCTCCAGCTTCTCCGGCTGATACCGCCGGGGGCCGAGAAATTTCTCCAGCTGGTCGCCGTTGACGTTGACCCGCTTGACCTCGCCGCTCACCAGCTCCATAGCGGCCTTCCGGCACAGGTCGGCCAGCTTCCGCTCCAGGAGACGGACGCCGGACTCTCTGGTGTAGCCGGAGATGATCTCCCGGATGGCGTCATCGGTGATGCGGAGCTGGCTGGCCTTCAGGCCGTGGCGTTTCAGCTCCTTGGGGAGCAGGTGCCGCCGGGCGATTTGGAGCTTCTCCTCGTCGGTGTAGCTCCCCAGCTCGATGAGCTCCATCCGGTCCAGCAACGGGCGGGGTACGGTGGAGAGATCGTTTGCGGTGGTGATGAACATGACGTCGGACAGGTCGAAGGGCAGCTCCAGGAAGTTGTCCCGGAAGGTGCTGTTCTGCTCGGCGTCCAGCACCTCCAGCAGAGCGGAGGCCGGGTCGCTGCGCTGGTCCGCGCCCAGCTTGTCGATCTCATCCAGCAGGATGAGCGGATTGCAGGTTCCCGCCCTGGAGATGGCGTTGATGATACGCCCCGGCATGGCCCCGATATAGGTCTTGCGGTGGCCCCGGATTTCCGCCTCATCATGGATACCCCCCAGGGACACCCGGGCCATCTTCCGGTTGGTGGCCTTCGCCACCGAGGCGGCAATGGAGGTCTTGCCCACGCCGGGAGGGCCGTACAGGCAGAGGATCTGCCCCTTCAAATCCGGGGACAGCTGCTTGACCGCCAGGAATTCCAGGATACGCTCCTTCACCTTGTCCATGCCGTAGTGATCGGCGTCCAGAATTTTCCGGGCCGTCTCCACGTTCAGCCGCTCCCGGCTACGTTTCGTCCAGGGCAGCTCCAGGCAGAGGTCCAGATAGTTCCGGGAGACGGCGGCCTCCGCAGAACCGAAGGGCTGCTTCTCCAGACGGCGCAGCTCCTTGTTCAGCTTGTCCTCCACCTCTTTGGGCAGACGGGCCTTGGCGATCTTCTGGCGATACTCCATAATCTCGTCGTCCGGGTCGGCCCCCTCCCCCAGCTCGGACTGGATGACCTTCAGCTGTTCCCGGAGGTAATAGTCCCGCTGGTTCTGATCCATATGCTCCCGAATCTTGCCCTCCAGGTCATGCTCCACCGAGAGAACCTGAAGCTCTCTCGCCAAAATCTGGTTCATCTTCTCCAGACGGCGGACCGGGCGGAACTCATCCAGGATGGACTGCTTGTCCTCCCCCCGCAGGGGAATGTTCTGGGCGATATAGTCAGCGATATAGCCGGGGTCGCGGCTGTTGTACACGTTGAGCATCAAATCGGCGGAGAGCCGTTCTGACAGCTCCCCATAATGGCCGAACAGCTCATAGGCCTGACGGATGACCGCCTCGCTCCTGGGGGTTCCAGACTCCACAGGCGGGGCAGGGACCTCCTGCACGACAGCGGTGAGGAAGGGCCGCTCCTGCACCAGCTCCAGCAGCATGGCCCGGCTGCTGCCCTCCACCATGACCCGAACATTGTCGTCCGGCAGACGGAGGAGCTGACGGACCGTGCCGACGGTGCCCACCCGGTACAGATCGTTCTGGTCGGGCTGTTCCACGGTGACGGACTTCTGGGATACGAGAAACACCCGGTTATCCTGCTCCATGGCCTGCTCCAGAGCCTTCATAGATGCCTTGCGGCCCACGTCGAAGTGGACGAGCATATTTGGGAAGACAGTAAGCCCTCTCAGGGCCAGCACGGGGAGGACAATGCCCTCCTCGACGGTAATGTTGGCTTCACTCATAAAAAATTACCTCCATGGAGGAAAATGGCCGTAAGGCCGCCCGGAGGCGGTCTTGCGGCCAATGGAATGGTAGGTCAGGGGTCAGGAGGCGTTGCCCCGGCGACGCTGCTGATGCTGCATCTCCTTGAGGGTTTTCGCTCCCAGACGGGGGGCGGGATGCTGGAGACGATCCTCCTCCCGGACGATTTCCGGCTGTCCCTCCTTCCGGATGCTCTCCGGAGTGATGGTGATCTTGGCAATAGAGGGGTCCGAGGGGATGTCGTACATCAGCTCGTTCATAGAGGCCTCCAGCACTGTCCGCAGTCCCCGGGCGCCGATGCCCCGCTCCAGTGCCAGGTCTGCGGCAGCCTCCAGGGCCTCCGGCTGGAACTCCAGCTCTACATGGTCGTACTCCAGCAGCTTGCGGTACTGCTTCACCAGGGCGTTCTTCGGCTCGGTGAGGATACGCACCAGCTGCTCCCGGTTCAGGGCGGTCAGGGTGGTGACCACCGGCAGACGGCCGATCAGCTCCGGGATGATGCCAAACTTCATCAGGTCGTGGGGCTGGACATGGGAGAGCACGTCCCGTTCCTCCCGCTCCTTCTTCGTCTGGACGCTGGCGCCGAAGCCGATGCTCCGATCGTCCAGACGGCTCTCGATGATCTTCTCGATGCCGTCAAACGCGCCGCCGCAGATAAAGAGGATATTGGTGGTGTCGATCTGGATGAACTCCTGGTGGGGGTGCTTCCGGCCACCCTGGGGCGGGACATTGGCCACGGTCCCCTCCAGGATTTTCAGCAGCGCCTGCTGCACGCCCTCGCCGGACACGTCCCGGGTGATGGAGGTGTTCTCGCTCTTGCGGGCAATTTTGTCGATCTCGTCGATATAGATGATGCCCCGCTGGGCCAGCTCAATGTCGTAATCGGCGGCCTGGACCAGGCGCAGGAGAATGTTCTCCACATCATCGCCCACATAGCCCGCCTCGGTGAGGGTGGTGGCGTCAGCGATGGCGAAGGGGACCTTCAAAATACGGGCCAGGGTCTGGGCCAGGTAGGTCTTGCCGCAGCCGGTGGGGCCCAGCAGGAGGATGTTGGACTTTTGCAGCTCCACATCCTCGCCGCCGCCGAAATAGATGCGCTTATAGTGGTTGTACACCGCCACCGAAAGGGCCACCTTAGCCTGATCCTGTCCGATCACATACTGGTCCAGGATCTGACGGATCTCCCTTGGCGTGGGGATCACGTCCGGGATCTCTACGTCGTAACGGCCCTGATCCTCGTCAAAGTAATCCTCCGAATCGTCCAGGATCTCGTTGCAAAGCTGGACGCACTCGTTGCAGATATAGGCGTTGGGTCCTGCGATGATACGCTCCACCCGGTCCTGACTTTTTCCGCAGAAGGAGCAGCAGACCGTCCTTCTATCGTCCTTTTTTGGCATATCGTTTCCTCATCATTCCGTCACGGTGAGGCGGGCAGCCGCTCACTCACCGATGCTCAAAGATTTGGTCGATCAGACCGTATTCCTTCGCTTCGTCCGCCGTCATCCAGTGGTCCCGCTCGGAGTCCGCCTTGACCTGCTCCGGGGTCTTGCCGGTGTTGGCGGCCAAAATCCCGTTCAACCGCTCCTTGATCTTCAGGAAGTGCTCCAGGTCGATCTCCATATCGGTGACCTTGCCCTGAGTTCCGGCGGAGGGCTGATGGATCATGATCTCTGCATTGGGCAGGGCGATGCGCTTGCCCTTGGCGCCGCTGGAGAGCAGGAACGCGCCCATGCTGGCAGCCATGCCGATGCAGATGGTGGACACGTCGCACTTGACATACTGCATGGTGTCGTAGATAGCCATGCCTGCGGTGACGCTGCCCCCGGGGCTGTTAATGTAGAACTGAATGTCCTTGTCCGGGTCCTGGGCCTCCAGGTACAGCAGCTGAGCCACCACCAGAGAGGCGGTGGTGTCGTTGACCTCCTCAGAGAGGAAGATGATGCGGTCGTTGAGCAGGCGGGAGAAGATGTCATAGCTCCGCTCCCCACGGCTGGTCTGCTCCACTACATAAGGTACTAAGCTCATAATGATACGCTCCTTTTTCATAAACACGAAGAGGTGATGGTACAGTATACCCGGCTCTTCAGTGAGGATATACCGAAATTCTGCCCTTCTGTTTCTCTCTCTGCCGCCGCCGCAGGAACGTTCGGCAGCGGTCTGCTCTTGAGTGGAATTACTCGGCGTCGGCGCTCTCGGCCTCGGCGGGGGTCTCCTCCACAGGGGCGGTGGCCACGGCGCTGGCGTAAATCAGCTCGGAGGCCTTTTTCAGCTTGACATCCCGGGCCAGGGTCTCGTTGTCCAGAGCCTCCCGGATCTTGTCCTCCTCCATGCCGTACTCCTCGCTCAGCTCGGTGACATGGGCGTTGATCTCCTCCTCGGTGGCCTCGATGCCCTCAGCCTCGACGACGGCCTTGAGCACCAGCTCCTGCTGGATCTGCCGGAGGGCGCTGGCCTTGATGGAGACGCGGAACTCCGTGCGGTTGGTGCCCATCATGTTCAGATAGTTGTCCAGGGTGATGCCCATGCTCTGGATGCGGGACTCGTAGTTCTCCATCATCTTGTCCGTCTCATACTCCACCATGGTGTCGGGGATCTCCATCTGGGCGTTGTTGACCACGGCGGTCATGACAGACTGATGGAACGCCTCGTCGGCGCTCTTGTTCTTCTCCTCCAGCTTCTTCGCCTTCAGGTCAGCCTTGAACTCGTCCAGAGTCTCAAACTCGGAGACGTCCTTGGCAAACTCATCGTCCAGAGTGGGGGCCTGCTCCTCCCGGACCTCGTGGACAGTGCACTTGAAGGTGGCCTCCTTGCCGGCCAGCTCCTTTGCCTGATACTCCTCGGGGAAGGTGACGATGACGTCCTTGTCCTCTCCGGCGGAGACGCCCACCAGCTGATCCTCAAAGCCGGGGATAAAGGAGCCGGAGCCCAGCTTCAGCTCGTGGTTCTCTCCCTTGCCGCCCTCAAAGGCCACGCCGTCCACAAAGCCCTCAAAGTCGATGACGGTGGTGTCGCCCAGCTGGGCGGGGCGGTCCACGGCGACCTGAGTGGTGGCCCGGCTGATATAGGGCTGGAGGGCTGCCTCTACATCATCGTCGGAGACAGTGACCTCCGCCCGGGGAGCGGGGATCTCCTTATACTGGCCCAGGGTGGCCACAGGCATCAGGCCCACGGTGACGGTGAGGGACACGCCCTCTGCGCCAATGGTCTGAACGTTGGTCTGGGGATAGCCCACGATCTCCAGGGTCTCGTCCTTGGCGATCTCTTCCATAATGGCGGGATACAGCTCCTCCATGGCGTCCTCATAGAACACGTCGGCGCCGTACATCTTCTCCACCAGCTTCCGGGGAGCCTTGCCCTTGCGGAAGCCAGGCAGGGCGATCTGGCCCTTCACCTTGGCATAGACCTTGTTGACCGCAGCTTCAAACTCCTGGGCGCTGATCTCCACAGACAGCTCGGCGGTGTTGTTTTCCTTTTTCTCTACGTTTTTCACGTTCATGGGGGTGTTCCTCCTTGGCGGGCGGCTATGCGCTCCGTTTCTTCAAAATCATCAGTCTGATATTGTAACAGACTTGACAAGAGATTTCTACTGTTTTCAGTAAAAAAACAGTCTCATTCCAAAATTTTTTTTGGTACGAAATTCAGATGGTCGGCGGAGATGAGGGCAAACTCCGTCTCTCCCACCGTCCCCTCGATGGCCAGGCGGCGGCTTGGCCCGTGGAGATGGGCGTACCAGCAGCGCCGGACGCCGTACTGCCGGAGCAGGGCCAAAATCGGCTCGCACCGGTATCCCTGGTAGATCGGCGGGTAGTGGAGAAAGACCAGCTTCTCCCGGTCTCCCGCCGCTTTCAGGGATGTCTCTAGCCGGATGCACTCCCGGCGGAGCATTTTCTCGTCGTGCCCCGCCTGCTCCAGCTCGTAGAACCAGCCCCGGGTGCCGCAGAGGGCGGCCTCCCCGTAGAGCCAGCAGTTGTTGTGGAGCAGCCGGAAGGTGTCCAGTCCCTTCTCCTGAAAGAAGGTCTCCATCTTGCGGGCGGTGGTCCACCAGTAGTCGTGGTTCCCCTTGAGCAGCAGCTTGGTCCGACCCGGCAGATCGTTTAGGAAACGGAGGTCTGCCTCGCACTGGGACAGATTCATCCCCCAGCTTAGATCGCCGCAGAGGAGCACCGTGTCCTCCGGTTGGACGTTCTCCAGGAAGCCCTGTCTCAGCCGATCCGGATGGTCTTTCCACTCCGGACCGAAGACGTCCATGGGCTTGTCGGTTCCAAAGGACAGGTGGGGGTCTCCGATGGCATAGAGGGCCATATCACTTCAAAAAGCCGGTGACGACCGCCTTCATCTGCTCCTTCTGGACCCAGCCGTCAAAGCGCACCTTCTTGTCCCGCAGTCCCGCCAGGGGACGGGGAATCTCCGCCCCGGTGACCTGGGAGAGCTGGTCCAGCAGTTCCGCGCCGGAGGAAAGCTCCTCCACGCCGATGGCCTCCAGGACAGCGTCCGGGAACTTGAACGGGCTGGCGGTGGAGGCGACCACAGTGGGGGTCTCGTCCCCGGTCTCTGCCCGGTACTGCTCCAGAACGTGGAAGGCGACGGCGGTATGGGTGTCGATGAGATACTTGTGCTCTTTCCACATCTTGCCGATGGTCTCCTTGGTGGCGGCCTCGGTGGTGTAGCCTGCGGAGAACACCGCCTGGATCTTCTTTTGGATGTCCTCGTCCACCGTGTAGCAGCCGGTCTCCGCCAGCTGGTCCATATATCCACGGGTGCGCTCGTCATCATTGCCGGAGAGGGCGAAGATCAGCCGCTCCAGATTGCTGGAGATGAGGATATCCATGGAGGGAGAGACCGTGTTGTAGAAGGGACGGTTCTTGTCATAGGTGCCGGTGGTCAGAAAGTCGGTGAGCACGTTGTTGTCGTTGGAGGCGCAGATCAGCCGACGAATGGGGACCCCCATCTCCCGGGCGTAGTAGGCGGCCAGGATGTTGCCGAAGTTGCCGGTGGGGACGCAGACGTTGATGGCGTCGCCGTTGGAGATGGCCCCCTGCTTCAGCAGGTCGCAGTAAGCGGAGATATAGTAGACGATCTGAGGCAGCACCCGGCCCCAGTTGATGGAGTTGGCAGAGGACAGGAACAGGCCCTTGGCGGCCAGCTCCTCCCTCAGCGCCTCGTCGGAGAACAGCCGCTTGACCCCGGTCTGGGCGTCGTCAAAGTTGCCCACCACGGAGCAGACGCCTACGTTCTCCCCCTCCTGGGTCTTCATCTGGAGGCCCTGGACCTCAGAAACACCGTCCTTGGGGTAGAACACCAGAATTTTGGTCTTGTCCACGTCCCGGAAGCCCTCCATGGCGGCCTTGCCGGTGTCGCCGGAGGTGGCCACCAGAATGCAGACCGTCCGGTTGTCGTAGTTCTTCCGCATGGATGCGGTGAGCAGATAGGGCAGCATCTGGAGCGCCATGTCCTTAAAGGCGCAGGTGGGGCCGTGCCACAGCTCCAGACAGTAGGTGTTCCCATCCACCTGATGGACAGGGGCTACCTCTTTCGTGTCGAACTTGTCCGGCCCATAAGCCCGGCCGGTATAGGAAGTCAGCTCAGAGGTGGTGAAGTGGGTCAGATACAGCCCCATGACGTACACCGCCCGCTGCTGGTAGGACATATCCTTTAAGCTCTCCAGCGCATTGCCCGGCAGACGGGGCAGCGAGGCGGGCAGGAACAGACCCCCGTCCCGGGACAGCCCCTGGGAGATGGCCTGAGCCGGAGTGAACTCCAGCTTCTTGTTTCTCGTGCTTACATAGTACATTGCCGATCACTGTCCTCCTGTATTGGTTGGGAAACGGGCGCAGACCGGAGGCCGAACGCCCGACGATACCTCATTATTACATCAAACGGCCCTCCGGTCAAGTCATCGGAGCGAGAAAGTGGGCCTGGCTCAGTAAAAAGCGCTCTCCAGATACACCACAGCGGGGCGCCGGGTCTGCATCCCCTGGGGGGCTGTAATCTGGCAGACGTCAAAGCTGATATAGTAGTCGTCCATCTCCGGGTGCTGAGTGAGATAGCGCCCCATAGCCTTGCGGATGCGCTCCTGCTTGCGCCGGGTCACCGCCTCCCCGCCGGAGGCAAAGCTGCCCGTGCGGAGCTTGACCTCCACCACCGCCAAAACTCTGCCCCTCCGGGCCAGCAGGTCGATCTCTCCCTCCCGGTATGAGAGGTGATGCTCCAGCACCTCATAGCCGTGCTGCACCAGCCACTGGGCGGCCACCGCCTCGCCCCAGGCTCCCAGCCGGCGGTCAACGTCGTTTCTCATAGAATTTCTTCAAAAAGCTCATCCGGTGGGCCGGGCAGGGGCCGTACTGCTCCAGCATCTGATAGTGGAGGGCCGTACCGTAGCCCTTGTGCTGCTCGAACCGGTATTGGGGATACTGCTTCGCCAGCTCCACCATGAACCGATCACGGCTGACCTTCGCCAGGATGGAGGCGGCGGCGATGGAGGCGGAGAGGCTGTCCCCGTGTACCACCGTCCGGCAGGGGACGGAGATGCCCCGGCTCTGGTTCCCGTCCACCAGCGCCAGGTCGGGACGGAGAGACAGGCCGCCGATGGCCAGGTCCATGGCCTTCATCCGGGCGACAAGGATGTTTGTCTCATCGATCTCCCTCTCGTCCACGCTGGCCACCGACCAGGCAAGGGCCTGCTCCTTAATTTGGTCAAAGAGCCGCTCCCGGCGTTTGGGGGTGACCTTTTTGGAGTCGTTGAGATAAGGCAGGTCAAACGTCTCCGGCAGAATGACAGCGGCGGCGTACACCGGCCCGGCCAGGGGCCCGGCCCCCGCCTCGTCCACGCCGCAGACCAGGGGAAAGCCATGGGCGTGGGCCTCCTGCTCCAGGGCAAGGAAATCGTGCTCTGTGCTCACGGGTCTATCTCGCCTCCTCTGGAGTCTCCAGGGTGAACTGGCCCAGCTTGCCGGAACGGTACTCCTCCAGCAGCACCCGGCTCATCCGCTCCAGGTCCACCTCTCCCCCGGAGATGAGGAAGCCCCTGCGCCGCCCGGCGGCCTCCAGCAGCTCCCAGCCCTCCGATGACGGGGCGACGTTGATTTTATATCGGGCGGCCACCGCCTCCGGATAGCGCTCTGTGAGCAGAGCCATCAGACCGGAGGCCAGCGTCTCCAGATCCATGATAGTGTCCTTCACATCTCCGGTATAGGCCAGATGCTGTCCCACCCGCTGATCCTCAAATTTGGGCCAGAGGATGCCCGGCGTGTCCAGCAGCTCCAGTCCGGCGTCCACCGTGATCCACTGCTTGCCACGGGTGCCGCCGGGCCGGTTCTGTGCCTTGGCGGACTTCCGCCGGGCCACCTGGTTGATGAAAGTGGACTTTCCCACATTGGGAACTCCCACCACCATGGCCCGCACCGGGCGGCCGGTCTGGCCCTTTTCCGCCCAGCGCGCGATCTTGTCCTTCAGCAGGCCGCGGACGGCGGCGGAGAACTGGTTCACCCCCGCCCCGGACTTGCAGTCGGTGAGCAGCACCGCCTGTCCCCGGCTGCGGAACCACTCCACCCAGGCCCGGTTCATGGCCTCGTCCGCCTGATCCGCCCGGTTCAGGATGACCAGCCGGGGCTTGTCCCCCACCATGCTGTCCATCTCCGGGTTGCGGCTGGAAATGGGGATGCGGGCGTCCAGTATCTCTGCGACGGCGTCCACCGATTTTAAGTTTTCCCCGATCATCCGCCGGGTCTTAGCCATATGGCCGGGATACCATTGAATGTCCATCGGCTTTCGCCTCCTCGTTTCTACCAATTTCCCTACGAAAAAAGGAGCGGACACCCGCTCCTTTTGTTTCGACCAAGGATTACAGCTTCTCCTTGACCTTGGCAGCCTTGCCGACGCGGTCACGCAGATAATACAGCTTGGCCCGGCGAACCTTGCCCCGACGAACGGTCTCCACCTTCACCACGTTGGGGGAGTTGACGGGGAATACCTTCTCCACGCCTACGCCGTAGGAAATGCGGCGAACGGTAAAGGTCTCGTTCACGCCGCCATGCTTCTTGGCGATGACGGTGCCCTCAAAGATCTGGATACGCTCCTTGGCGCCCTCCGTCACCTTGACATGAACACGGACGGTGCTGCCGACCTCGATGACCGGCTGCTCAGCCTTGACATTCTTCTGGTCAAGTGCCTTGATGAGATCCATAACTGTTTCCTCCTGATTCATAGGTGTTCTTGACGCCGTTATTTGCCTGCGCTTCCTATATAGTACGCAGCAGCCCAGAGGACCACCCTTTATTCAACTGGTCAAGAATACCATACAAAATCAGAAAAAGCAAGAGGTATCAGCGAAAAATTTCTCCGTTTTCCTGAAAAACCTCCTCCCGGCGATACCGGGCAAAGTCCGGGGCCAGATGGGGATACTGGGCGGCAAAGGTCTCCATCAGCAGCTGAGGGTTCAGGCTGGGCTCTTGGGCGGCCAGGTTGCAGGAGAGGCGCAACTGCCGCTCCCCCACCGGCTCCATGGACCAGCGGTGGACCATGGAGATCAGGTCCAGCTCGGTGTAGCCCTTTTTGGACTTTTTGGAGGGCTTGCGGATGATCAGATGCTCCGGGGCGAGGAACGCGCGGAATCCTTCCTCCAGCCCATCCGGGACGCCGTTATCGTAGTCCAGAGTGATGGCCCAGTCCAGTGTCCTGATCTGCTTGAAGGGCCGCTCCGCCCGGTAGCAGGACAGCACCCGCAGCCCCTCGGGC
>JAJQHP010000078.1 GCA_021199695.1 Clostridiales bacterium | reverse complement strand
GCGTTGACCGGGTCGAAGCCGTAGCCGTCCATCACCAGCTCCACGTCCTCCGCATTCACCAGCGCCGCCGTGAGGTCGGTGAAGGTCAGGTTGGAGCCCACCGAGGTGAGCAGGTCGAATCCCCGGAGGCCCCCGCCGCTGTCGTCGCAGTCGTAGTCATAGCTGGGGGCCTGGGTCAGCCGGGCGGTGAGGGTGACGCTCTCCCCCGCCGGGACAGTGACGGTGACGGCGGCGTAGAACACCCGGTCACATACCAGCGTGTCCAGAAACAGCTCCTCCAGCCTGCCGTCCTCGTACCGGTCCGCCGTGCTGCCGGAGAGGCCGCCGCAGCGGAGCAGGCACTCGCACACCCCCCGGAGGAACCGCTGGTGTGCCGTCTCATCCGCCGTCCAGTAGTTCTCGGTCAGCGTGTCCAGCAGCTCGGCCCAGGTGGTCTCCTGGCGGGTGACGGTGGCGGTGATCTCCATCTCCGTCCCCGGAGTGCAGCCCCCGTCCTCATAGCCCTGGAGGGTGTAGTCGGTGAAGTCCTCCCCCACCACGATGAGGCACCGGAGACGGCTTTCGTCTCCCTCCTGGACAAAGTAGCTGGCGGAGAAGTCACCGGTCTCCGGGTCCCATCCTCTGCCGTTGATGCCATAGCTGTAGACGGTGGTGGCGTCGGAGTCGATCTGGGCAGACAGGGCCAGGGTGGCGGCATCCGATTCCCCGGACAGGACCTCCGTGTCGGTGAACCAGTAGACCACCACCGTCCCCTCCACGGACCAGTCCCCATAGAGGGCGTCCGCCTGATAGCTGCCGTCGGACAGGAGGCTCTGGTAGTCCGTCCAGCAGTCCGGCTCGTCCAGGTTATAGGTGCTGTCGTCCAGCCCGTCCTCGTCCCACACGCCGGTATACCCTCCGGCCCGTCCGCCGAAGGAGAGGGTCGCCTCCACCGTCTCCCCGTCCAGGGTCAGGACGGTGGCGTTCCCCTCGTCCAGCGTCCCCACGAAGGGGTAGAGCAGCGTCACCGTCTGGTCCTCTCCGGAGGTGTTGGTCAGGGTGTAGCTGTCGGTGACGGCGATGCCCTCGGTGGTCCAGCTGCCGGAGAAGTCGTAGGTCAGCGCCCGCTCCGCCGTGATGCTGTCGTTGGCCGTCTCCAGGGTCAGGGGGAGCAGAGGACCGGCGTAGTTCATAAAGGTGTTGACGTCCGCCACGCCGATGGGCTCATTGTCGGAGACGCCGGCCTCGGAGGAGCCGGAGCTGCCGCTGCTGTCGAAGAGCAGACCGTCCCCGCTGCTGCCGCTGGCGTCGCCCCCGGCAGTCCACAGGGTCAGGGCCAATGCAGTCCCCAGCCCCGCCACCAGGCACAGGCAGGCGGCCATCGCCGTCACCCGCTGCCAGTAGGGCCGCCGGGGCCGCCAGTCCCGGGCCTCATCCAGATACCGGTCCGGGGCCAGGGCCACCATCCGGCGAATGTCCTGTGGGCTCATACGGTATATCCCTCCTGTCGCAGATAGGTCCGCAGCCGCTTCCGGGTGCGGGAGAGGATGGCGCTGATCCGGTCCTCCGAACAGCCCAGCTGCCGGGCGATGTCCTTCACTGGGTCAAAAAACCAGTACCGCCGGAGAAAGATGACCCGGGCCTCCGGCCTGAGCCCGGCCAGGAACCGCTCCATCAGGTCGGCCAGGGCCACCTCGTCCTCCAGCGGCGCCCGGTCGTCCCCCAGGCTGTCCAGCTCGTCCAGGGAGACGGTGCAGTTCACGTTCCGCCGGGCGGCGTGGTGGTAGTCCGACCGATCCAGGGCCAGGTTTCGGATGATGCGGCAGAGGAAGCTCCGCAGGGCGGAGGGCCGCTGGGGCGGCATGGCGTTCCAGGCCCCCAGATAGCAGTCGTTGACGCACTCCTCTACGTCCAGGGCGTCCCGGAGGATGTTCCGGGCCACCTGGGCCAGCAGCCGTCCGTATTTTGCGTCCGTCTCCGGGATCGCCTCCTCCGAGCGGTTCCAGTAGAGCTGGACGATGGCAGAGTCCTCCATAGGCGCGCTCCTCTCTCTGTCCGTGTGTTCCCCTTCACTGATAAAGTCGGAAAACAGCAGGGAAATCTGACGCTATTATAGCAAAAAATCCGCTGTTGGGTGCGGGAACTTCCCTGCTTTGGACAGGGACGGCAGAGCGGCCGAAAAAGTCCGGCCAAAATGTCCCCGTTCCGGTTGACCCTCCGGACGAATCGTGATAAAATAAGGACAGATAACAGAGCGCGGGTGAGACGGACCGGTTTCTCTGCGCCCGTCAGGAGAGACGTTTACATAACATCAAAACGGAGGTGTCACGGTGACTGCAACAGAGAGCCTGCAGCGGCTGAAAGAGGGAAACGCCCGTTATCTGCTGGCAAAGAGGGAGATCGGGGACATCTCCGACGAAGTGCGCCGCTACACGGCGGAGCACGGGCAGCACCCCTTTGCGGTGGTGATCGCCTGCTCCGATTCCCGGGAGATCCCGGAGGCGATTTTCTCCTGCGGCATCGGAGAGCTATTCGTCATCCGGGTGGCCGGGAACGTGGTGGACGACAGTGTTCTGGGCAGCGTGGAGTACGCCGCCGAGCACCTGGGCTGCCCCCTGGTGGTCGTTCTGGGCCACTCCAGCTGCGGAGCGGTGGCGGCCACCATCGCCGGAGGGGCCGGTGGCTACACGAAAACCATCACCGACCAGATCGCCCTGGCCATCCGGGGGGAGACGGACGAGCGGAAAGCCAGCTGCCTGAACGCAGAGCGCACGGCGGCGGCGGTCCGGGAGGTCCTCCGTGGGGGCGGCGTCTCTGTGGTGAGCGCCCTGTATGATGTACGGACCGGCGGGGTGACCTTTTTCGACGGCGAAAACGCCCGCCCGTAACGGCGGCTTGATGTGGAATAGGGCAGAGGACGGTCGGATTTTGTGAAGGGAGGCTGTTGTCATGGGAAGAAACGCAAGAAGTAACATTATTGAAACAGACGCTACTGATAAAATAGTAATGGACTTAAATGAACGAAATG
>JAJQHP010000056.1 GCA_021199695.1 Clostridiales bacterium | reverse complement strand
TGCCCATATTCTACCGGGAGAATCCCTACGGTTTCGCTGACCTGGTCGCCGTCTCCGCCCACAAGACCCTTCCCGCCCCGGGACAGTCCGCCCTGCTGTTTGCCAACGGATTTTCCATGGACGATCTGCGGGAGCACAGCCTGCTCTTCGCCACCTCCTCCCCCTCCTATCCCATGATGGCCGCCCTGGACCGGCTGCGGACCTGGCTGGCCTGCGGCGGGGAGGAACGGACCTTCCTCACCGCCGGGGCGTCCCTCCAGCTCCGGGAGAAGTATCCCTGTCTCCGGGAACAGGAGGGCCTGACCTTGGACCCTCTCCGGCTGACGCTGCTCACGGAGGACGGGGAAGCGCTGAACCGCTCCCTGGAGGAGCTGGGGGTCTATCCGGAGATGCACGACAAAAACCACGTGGTCTTTATCCTCACCGGGGCGGACGGAGACGAGCAGCTGGACCGGCTGGACGCCGTACTCACCCTTCTGGGGCTGAGCTATCAGGAGCCGGTGATCCCGGAGCCCCTCCTGCCCCCGGCGGCAGAGACGGTCTGCACTCCAAGAGAGGCGGTCTTTGGCCCTCAGGAGCGTGTCCCCCTGTCTCAGGCGGAGGGTCGGATTGCCGCCGGACAGATCGCCCCCTACCCGCCCGGCGTGCCGGTGGTGGCCCCGGGAGAGCGGATCACGAAAAATCATCTGGTGTATTTGGCCCGAATCGGTTATAATGGGCTGCAAGAGGATATCACTGTATTGAGAGAGCCGGTGTGACCCTTCGGGGAGAAAGATGAGGTCGGTGAGATGAAGATGGTCATCGCCATCGTTCATGTGGACGATGCCCCCAACATTGTGGAGTGCCTGGCCCAGAAGGGCTATGGCAGCACCTGTATGAACTCCCAGGGGAGCTTTCTCCAGCAGGAGAACCGCACCCTTTTCGTGGGCGTGGCCGACGACCGGGTGAAGGAGGTCCTCTCCACCATCCGCAGCGCCGTCCGCTGGCGGCGGGGCTCCGTCACCGGGAAGAGCCCGACCAACTCCATGATGGTGTCCGAGGATATGGAGATCACCATCGCCGGGGCCACCGTCTTTGTCCTGAACGTGGACCAGTTTTTGCGGGTATGAACCTGTCACGTCTGGCGGGCAATCCCCGTCTCAAGGGACAGCTCTCCCGGCCAGAGCTGCTGCCCCACGCCGCTATCCTCGGCGGCCCCCAGGGGAGCGGACGGCACACCCTGGCCACCCTGCTGGCCCAGGCCATGCTGTGTCAGCATCCGGAGCAGGCCCCCTGCGGCCAGTGTCTCCCCTGCCGTCGGGTGGCGGAGGGCATCCACCCGGACGTCATCCCCGTCAGCCGGTTCCAGACGAAGGAGGAGCAGGCGAAGGACCTCTCTGTGGGCACCGTCCGGCTGCTCCGGGCGGACGCCTATGTCCGTCCCAACCAGGCGGAGCGGAAAATCTACCTCATCGACCGGGCGGACACCATGAATGTGAATGCCCAAAACGCCCTGCTGAAGGTGCTGGAGGATGGGCCGGAGTATGCCGTCTTTCTCCTCATTGCAGAAAATCCCATGTCCCTGCTCCAGACCATCCGCTCCCGGTGCGCCCTGTACGAGCTGGGCCCCGTCTCCCCGGAGGAGGCTCTCCCGGTGCTGAGAGGCCGTTTTCCCGGCCGCTCTGACAGAGAGCTGACCCAGGCCGTTCAGTCCGCTCACGGGCTTATCGGCGGGGCTGTAGCCCTGCTAGAGGGGAACGGACAGCAGGAGCTGCCGGAGATATCCAAAAGCCTGGACGCCCTGTGTGCCGCCCTTTCCCGGCGGTCTGAGCTGGCTCTCATGGAGTGGTCCGTCCAAATCCAGAACGACAAATGGGGCCGGGACCAGCTCTCCGCTCTCTATGGTGGCGTCGTCCGTCGGGCCAGGAACGCCCTCACCGGCGAACCGGAGGGGTCCGGCTGGCGGCAGGCCCTCTCCCCCGCTCAGCTTCTGGCCCTGACCGACCTGGCCAGAGAGGGAGAGGCCGCCATGGAGCGCAACGTCTCCCCCGCCCACAGCGCCGGGTGGTTCGCCGTGTCCGCCTGGAAGCTTATTTCTGCATCATAACTCATTTTCGGACGGCCCTACCGTCCCGCCATACAGGAGGAAATCCCAGTGACAGAGATCATCAGCGTCCGCTTTAAGAGCGGCGGCAAGGACTATTATTTCAATCCCAACGGCTTGCAGGTGCAGGAGGGCCAGGAGGTCATTATCGAGACCGCCAAGGGCATGGAGTGCGCCACCTGCGTCAAGGGCAACAGCATGATCGACGAGGAGGAGCTGATCTCCCCCCTACGGCCTGTGGTGCGCATCGCCACTCCCGGCGACCTCCGGCAGCTGGAGGAGAACCGGAAAAAGGAGGAACGGGCCTTCCAGATCTGCCAGCAGAAGATTGCCGAGCACGGGCTGGAGATGAAGCTCATCGAGGTGGAGTACAGCTTTGACGGCAGCAAGATTTTGTTCTTCTTCACCGCCGACGGACGGGTGGACTTCCGGGCCCTGGTGAAGGACTTGGCCTCTGTGTTCCGCACCCGCATCGAGCTGCGGCAGATCGGCGTCCGGGACGAAGCGAAGATGCTGGGCGGTCTGGGAGTCTGCGGACGGGCCTACTGCTGCTCCACCTTTCTCAATGACTTCCATCCCGTGTCCATCAAGATGGCTAAGACCCAGAACCTCTCCCTCAACCCCACCAAAATTTCCGGAGCCTGCGGGCGGCTGATGTGCTGCCTGAAATATGAGCAGGACGCCTATCAGGATCTGATCAAGCGGGCCCCTAAGCAGGACTCTCTGGTGGAGACCCCCGACGGGGTGGGGACGGTGTGCCAGGTCAATCTCCTCCGGGAGACCAGCAAGGTCATTCTGGACAGCGACCCGGACAGCCCCCAGGTCTATCCCAACAGCGAACTGACGGTGGTGCGCAGCGGCAAGGGTCGCCGCCCGGCCGGCTATGAAAAGCCGGAGGAGGACGAATCCAGACCTGCCCCCCAGC
>JAJQHP010000133.1 GCA_021199695.1 Clostridiales bacterium | reverse complement strand
TACCTGGTCAAGCAGGTGCGCAAGCCCTACCGCAGCCAGGGCGTTGACATCCACGACAAGCACATCGAGGTCATCTGCCGCCAGATGATGAGGAAAGTCCGGGTGGAGGAGGCGGGCGACTCCGACCTGCTCTCCGGCTCCACCATCAACCTGACCGCCTTTGACGACGCCGTTTCCGCCGTTCAGGCCCGGATCGACGCCGGTGAGACCCATGAGGACGGCACTCCCCTGGTGCTCCCCACCAGCACCCGTCTGCTGTTGGGTATCACCAAGGCCTCTCTGGCCACCGACTCCTTCCTGTCCGCCGCCTCCTTCCAGGAGACCACCAAGGTCCTCACCGAGGCCGCCATCTATGGCAAGGTGGACCACCTCCGCGGCCTGAAGGAAAACGTCATCATCGGCAAGCTCATCCCCGCCGGCACCGGCCTGGACGAGTTCCGGGTGGAGGACCCCATCCCCGAGGACGACGGCTCCGCCGACAAGCCGGAGGACGCCTCCTCCGCTGAGGACCGCCAGCCCGTTCCCGTGGATGCGCTCTCCTCCATTGTGGAGGATGCGCTCTCCGGCGATGAGGGCGGCGAGGGCGACCTGTTCATCGAGGAATAAACCTCTCTCCCCTTCTCCGTTTAAAACGCTCCTGCGGCTCTCCAGTGCCGCAGGAGCGTTTCATCTATATGACAGGGCCGTCCTCCCGGTCAGGAGGGCGGCCCTTTTTCCTCTGCTCCGCCGTATTACCGGCAGCCGCAGCCCTTTTTCGCCTTGAATGAGGCACATTCGGTGCAGTCGCAGCTGGTGGGCTGGGGGTCACAGCAGCCCACCTTGATGGTGTGGAGCGTGCAGTAGTCCTGAGCCCCCGCATGATAGGCGCAGGTGTCCACGCTGCACTGGATATTGTCGTTGATCCGATCCATGTCTATCCCTCCTTTGGGCAGAGTTAGCCTGCCCGGGAGGGGCGCTTTTTATTCACCAAAGGCCGGAAAGGCAGCCTCCGCCAGGCGGAGGTAGTCCGCTCCGTTTTGCAGTATATGGTCCGCCTCCTCCGGCTTCACCGGGCGAACTACCCGGGCCGGAACGCCCACCAGCAGGCTCCCCGCCGGGGCGTGGAGATTTCCGGGCACCACAGCCCCGCCGCCTACGATGCAGCCCTCTCCCAGAGAGCAGCCGGAGAGCAGGGTGGCGTTCATCCCGATAAGACACCGGTCACCCACACGGGCGGAGTGGACCACCGCCCCGTGGCCGATGCTCACGTCCCGGCCCACCTGACAGGGTAAACCGGCGTCACAGTGGAGCACGGCGTTGTCCTGAATGTTGGTGTTCTCCCCCACGGTGATAGGGGCGGCGTCTCCCCGGAGGACCGCCCCGTACCACAGGCTGACTCCGGCAGACAGAGTCACCTCTCCCGTGACCACGGCGTTTTCCGCCCCCCGGACGGTGGGATGGATGGTGGGCATATGGTCCAAAAACGGTTTCACAAACATAATTCAGTCCTCCCAGCATATTATATCTGGCAGCTATTATAACGGCGCAGGGCGGGCCGGGTCAAGGCCTTGCCCGGAAAGGAACGCATATGGATTTGAAAAACGGGACCGTCACCATCGATGAGCTGGCGAAAAATCCCAGAGCCGTCGCCCTGCTCAACCAATATGACCCTAACCTGATCCATCACCCTATGGCCCCGGTGGTCCGGGGCTGGACGGTCAATCAGGCGGTCTCCTTCGCCCGAAAGCAGGGGGCAAGGGAGGATGACATCCTGGCCGTACTCAGCCAGCTGGAGGCTCTGTAGCCCACCAGCGAAGGGCGTTGGTGGTGTGACTGGCCCGGAGCACCCGACCTGTCAGGACAAGGTCAATGAGAAAGAGCAATCCCAACGCCCCCACCACTCCCTCCGGCAGCAGGCTACCCATCTGTTCCGCCATCGGCTGAACCAGGTAGACCAGGGGCAGGCTCAACAGCCCCCAGGCCAGGGCAAAGGGCAGGCAGACCCGTCCGTTGAGCTGGAGAGGCAGGGCGCTGTAATCCCAGAAGGACACCCCCCAGCCCCGCTCATACGCCCAGGAGAGGAGATACTCCGCCCCGGTAGCCACCAGAGCTGCCCCCAGGACCAGCGCCAGAGGCCGCTCCTGCACCCACTGGGGCAGGAGCAAAATGCCTACTGCCCCCACGCCGTAGACCGGGCACAGGGGCAGCAGGAGCATACACTTCCGGTCCCGCTTTTTGCCATGGGTCAAATGGGCAAAGGCCACCTCTATCAGAAAGCCCAGCCAGGAGTAAAACAGAAAATACCAGATGAACGCCATCCGTGCGCCTCCCCTCAGATCCTATCACCTGCTAGGATGCGCCGACCGGATGGAAAACATACCGCCCGGACGGATTCGTCCGTTCTGATACATCCGGGCAGTTTTGGTTCCTCTTCCCTGCTGAAATTCGTGGTTTCTGCCGAATTTTGACTTTTTGGGCGGAGGGTTCTTGTCTCTCGCCTCCGTCCGTGATACAATGCAGAGCGGTAAAATGGGACACAACAGAATCGCACGCAAGGGGGCAACGGCAGTGAGCTTTCGACACCTCATCGATTTTGGCGACCTGAGCCGCAAGGAGTGGGAGGACATCTACGCCCGGGCAGAGCGGATCATGGATCATCCGGAGGATTATCTGGACGCCTGTCGGGGAAAGCTGGAGGCCAGTCTTTTCTTTGAGCCCTCCACCCGCACCAATTTCTCCTTCCAGACTGCCATGCTCCGTCTGGGCGGGACGGTGTTCGGCTTTGCAGACCCCCGCTCCTCCTCCACCGCCAAGGGAGAGACGCTGAAGGATACCATCAAGATGGTCTCCGCCTACTCCGATGTGATCGTCATGCGCAATCCCCGGGAGGGGGCCGCCAAGGCCGCCAGCCTCTATTCCGAGGTGCCCGTCATCAACGCCGGGGACGGGGGACATATGCACCCCACCCAGACCATGGCCGACCTGACCACCATCACCCGTCTCCGGGGCAGCGTGGACGGCATCTCCATCGGTCTCTGC
>JAJQHP010000027.1 GCA_021199695.1 Clostridiales bacterium | reverse complement strand
CTCCTCGTTGGGCCGGAGGATGGTCAGCTCCACCGTGTCCCCGATGGACATATCCTCGATGACCGCCTTCACATCGTCCACAGAGGTGACGGTCATGCCGTTGATCTGGGTGATATAGTCTCCCACCTGCACCCCCTGGGCGTAGGCGTCGGACAGCTCGTTCACCGAGGCCACCAGACAGCCGGAGGACAGGTAGCCCCCGGATGTCACGTATTCCTCACTGATGCTGTAGCAGGTGATGCCCAGCACCGGGCGGCTCACCTTGCCCTTGGTGGCCAGAGTGGGGACAATCTCCTTCACCACGCTGGTGGGGACGGCAAAGCCCAGCCCCTCCACCGTCACCGAGGTGGAGTTCATCTTCATATTGTTGACTCCCACCACCTGGCCGTAGATGTTGATCAGCGGCCCGCCGGAGTTGCCGGAGTTCAGGGCGGCAGTGGTCTGGAGCAGGGTCATGCTGTAGCCGTTCACCGTCACGTTCCGGTTGATAGCGGAGATAATGCCGTTGGTCAGGGTCCCCCGAAGGGTGGTGCCCAGGGGGTCGCCAATGGCCAGGGCCTCGTCTCCCACGGTGAGCTCGTCGGAGTCACCGAATTCGGCGGGGGTCAGACCCTCCGCCTCAATTTTCAGCACCGCCAGATCGGTCTGGGCGTCCCCGCCCACCAGCAGGGCGGTGTACACCTGATCGTCATAGGTGGTCACGGTGCAGGTGATGCCGTCCTCGATGACGTGGTTGCAGGTGAGGATATAGCCGTCCGCCGTCATGACGATGCCGGTGCCGGTACCCGTTCCCTCAGCGGTGATGACCGTGATGGAGACCACCGAGGGCAGACATTTGGCGTAGATCTCCTGATAGGTCAGCGCCTCCAGCCCCTCAGAGGTCTGGAGGGTCACGGACAGCGTCTCATCCAGCTCCGCCCGCTCCAGCTCGTCCTCTTCGGCAGTGGTCCCGGTGTCAGAGGCGCTGTCGTCCCCGCTCTCGTCCTCGTCCTCGTCTCCATAGGGGACGGTCACGCCGAAATCATCGTCACCGTACCAGTCGCCATCCCCATACCAGTCATCATCATCGTCGTAGTAATAATAATCATCGCTGTCATCCACATCGCCCCAGAGGGAGGAGCCGTCAAACAGGCCGGTACCCCCGGAGATCAGGCAGACGCAGATGACCGCCACCACCAGGATGACCAGCACCCCGGACAGGCCGGAGCTGCGCCGACTCCGGGGCGCGCCCACCGGGGCGCGTCTGCCGTCGCCGTAGTCATACCGGTCTGCTCTGGGGTCGTGATACGCCGGAGGGGGCGGCGTGCCGCCTTCATCGCTCTCCGTTTGCCGGAACTGGTTCCGGTCGTGGCGGGCGTCTCTGGCCTGCTTTGCCTTCTCCGCCTCCCGGATCTGCTCCTCCCGGCGCTCCTTTGCCCGCTCCCGGTAGCGCTTTCCCAGATCCTCTACCCGGCGGCTGTCAAAGTGCTGCCGGAATCGGCTGCTCGTATCCAGCTCCCAGGGCTCCCGGTCGCTTCCGCCGGAGCGGATGTCGTCGTCATCGTACATGGTGCTCTCCCTCTTTTCTCTGTCGCGTCTCTATGGCGTCGCCTACCTCGCCAGGGTCAGGGTAAAGACAAATTCGGTCACATTGTCTTTACTGGTGACGGTGATCGTCTCCTTCAAATCGTTGAGAATGGTCTTGACCAGGTACAGGCCCAGGCCCACCCCCTCCTTATCCAGGCTCCGGGAGCGGTCGGATTTGTGGAGCCGGTCAAAGATCAGAGGCAGCTCCTCCTCCGGTATCGTCTCTCCGGTGTCCCGGATGGTGATATACGCCTTGCCCCCCCGGGCGGAGACGAACACGCCGATCGCCGTGTTGGGATGGGCGAACTTGATGGCGTTTTCCACCAGGTTATAGCACACCTGGGCGATGGCGTCCGGGTCGCCCCAGACCAGAAGCTCGCTGTCCGGCAGGCGGGCGTCTACGTCCAGCCCCTTGCTGTTGATCCGTCCCTCCAGGCTGATGAGCACCTGGGCCAGGGTCTCCCCAATGTCAAATTCCGTCTGGCTGAGTATCATATCCCCGCCGGACTGGAGCCGGGACATATCCAGCATCCGCCGCACCAGCCGGGCCAGCCGCCGGGTCTCGTCCGAAATGACCTGGAGATACTCCCGCTCCCGCTCCGGGGGGATGGTGCCGTCCAGGATGCCGTCGGCATAGCCGGCGATGGTGGTCATGGGGGTTTTCAGCTCATGGGAGATGTTGGTGACAAACTCGCTGCGCTTCTGCTCATTCAGGGCGATGGAATCGGCCATATGGTTGAACGCCCGGCTCAGCTCGCCCACCTCGTCCTTGCGATTGGTCTCCTTCACCCGGAGGTCGTACTCTCCCATACCGAACCGGCGCACCACGTCGGTCATCTCCTTTAGCGGCCGGGTCAGGTTGCGGGAGGAGATGGAGCTGGAGATAAAGGCCACCAGCATCACCGCCACGGCAGCAAACAGGAAGATAGAGGCGAAGGCCTGCCACAGGCGGGTCATATTCTCCACCGAGACGGAGACCAGCACATAGCCGTACAGGACGCTGTGTCCCTCCTGCTCCACCGTCACCGTCGTCCCGCAGACCAGCCGCTCCTCGCCAAACACGCCCAGATCGCTGGTGCCCTCATAGTCCGAGCTGTCCACCAGTGCCTTGAGTACCTCCGTGGGGATGCTGATGCCCTGCCAGTCCGGCACCTCGTAGCCATCGTTGGAGGCAAAGAGGATGGTCCCCTCGGTGTCGCAGAGCATCACGTCCGTATCCACCAGCCGGGCCACCGCCCCCAGATAATACTGGAAGGCGTCGTCCTGGAGCTGATCCTCCCCCCGGTTGATGACCTGGGCGGCCATGGCCGCCACATAGCCGGATTTTTCCTCCAGCCCGTCCTTCTGGTCACGGATGGAGTACTGGTAGCTCAGAGTGGTGAAGGCGATGGCCAGAACCACAAAGGAGACCAAAATCATCCCGGCAGTCAGGGCAAAATGCCGTTTGAACAT
>JAJQHP010000227.1 GCA_021199695.1 Clostridiales bacterium | reverse complement strand
GCCCCCGCCCCGCCCCCCGGCCGCCCCCGCCCCCCGCCCCGGAGGCAGGAGCGGGTCCAGACCCTTATCGCTCAGTTCCGTCTGGAGGGGCTGGAGGGCCGCTATCCCGCCCAGCTCTCCGGCGGACAGCAGCAGCGGGTGGCCCTGGCCCGGATGATGGCCCCGGAGCCAAAGACCATCCTCCTGGACGAGCCGTTCTCCGCCCTCGACCAGGTGCTCCGGGACGAGCTGCAGCAGGAGCTGACCGACTTTTTGCGCAGCTTCTCCGGGCAGGCCATTCTGGTCTCCCACCGGCTGGAGGAGGTCTATCACTTCTGTAAGGAGCTGGTGGTCATGGACCAGGGGCAGATCTTGCTCCAGGCCCCCCGGGAGGAGGTACTGGCCAATCCCCGGCGGCGGCAGGCGGCCCGGCTCACCGGCTGCGAGACCATTCTGGAGGCCGTCCCCGTGGGGGAGCACCGTCTCCGGCTTACCGGCTGGGACGTGGAGCTGACCACCGCCCAGGAGGTCTCTCCCGGCGTTATACTGGCGGGTCTGCGCCCCAACGGACCCCGCCCCGCAGACGGGCCGGGGGACAACGTGGTGGAGGTGGAGGTCCTCCGTGAGATCGCCGGACCCTTCGACCTGCGCACCTGTCTCATCCCCCGGGGCCGTCCCCAGACTGCCCCCATTTTCTGGAACCGTCCCGCCGGCATACCGGCCCCCCGGTGGCTCTATCTGCCCCCGGAGCAGGTGCTGCCCCTGGAGGAATGACGCACGACACCCCGGAACAGCGATCGCTGTTCCGGGGCGTTTGCAGTTGCAAAAGGCTTTGGGAGAAATTACTGAGCCGGATCGCTTCCCGTTTCCGCCGCCGCTTCTGGGGGCTCAACGGAGAAGTAGTATTCCATAATAGCGGCGGCGATCACCGATGTGGCGGCGCCGGAGCCGCCCTTCTCCACCGCCACGCAGACGGCGATCTCCGGGTCGTCATAGGGGGCGAAGCAGACGAACAGGCCGTTGGCGTTCTCCTGGCCGGAGACCTGGGCGGAGCCGGTCTTGGCCCCCACCTGAATACCCTGTTCGGTGAGATTGGCAAAGGCCTCCTTCACTGTGGAAGTGCTCTCCACCACCTCCGCCATGCCCTCCAGGATGGCGGCCCGATCGTCGTCGGCCAGCTCCACCGTGCTGAGCACCTCCGGCTCATACTCAGCGATCACCTCGCCGTCCTTGGCCGTTGTGACGCTTTTCAGCAGGTGAGCGGAATAACGGTTTCCCCCGTTGACCAGGGTGGCGATGTAGTTGCAGATCTGGAGGGGGGTGAACTGGTTGTCGCTCTGGCCGATGGCGGCGGAGAGGGTGTTGCCCTGATACCAGACCGTCCCCACCCGGTCGCTGTACTCCGGCCCGGCGTTGACGCCGGTGGACTCGCTCAGCTCGATGCCGGTGGACACCCCCAGGCCGTAGCTCTGGGCGTACTCCGTCAGGGTATCGATGCCCACCTGACTGCCTACGGTGTAGAAGAAGATGTTGCAGGAGTCCCGAAGAGCCTCCGTCACCGTCTCCAAGCCGTGGGTCATGCCGTATTGCCGGTAGTACCAGCAGCGGAAGGTGGTGCCGTAGTAATCCATATAGCCGGTGCAGGTGATGGTGGAGTCAGCGGTGATGACCCCGGTGTTCAGCCCGGCGGTAGCGGTGACCATTTTGTAGGTGGAGCCGGGGGCGTAGGTGCCCAGAAAAGCCCGGTTGAACAGGGGGTTCAGCTCGTCTGCGGCCAGCTCGCTGTACAGCGTCCGGTACTGGGAGATGTCATAGGTGGGCCAGGAGGCCGCCGCCAGGACGCTGCCGTCGGAGACGTCGATGACTACGGCGGCGCTGCCGCCCTCGCCCTCGTTGATCTCCTCTGTGTATTGCTCCAGCGCCTGCTCTACCGCCTCCTGGAGGCCGATGTCCAGGGTCAGCGCCACGGTGTTGCCTGCCTCCGGCTCCTCCACATAGCTCTCACTGAGCAGATTTCCGTCCAGGCTGGTCACCCGCTGCACTGTGCCGGAGGTGCCCCGGAGATAGGACTCAAAGGCGTACTCCACCCCGGAGATGCCCACCGTGGCGTCCATGGAGTAGCCCTGGGCCTGGTAGTTCTCTCCCTCGTCCCAGTCCTCAGCGGAGATCAGCCCCACCTGGCCCAGAAGATGGGCGGCGTAGGCGGTCTGATAGACCCGCTGGGTGGTGGATTTGATCTCCACACCGGACAGACCCTCCTCCTTGACCGTGGCGATAAAGGCGATGTCCACGTCCTCCGCCAGGTACCAGGTGGTCCACAGGATCTCCTTTTCCCGGAGATAGCAGGCATAGAGCACATCCAGCACATCCAGGTCGTTCTCGTCCTCCAGGCCGAAGGTGGAGAGCATAGCCTGGGCTGTCTTTTCCGGGGCGGAGGCGTCGGTAGGCCAGTCCATCTCCTGACAGAGCTGGGCAAACCGGGTGTCGGAGGTGTTCCCGTCCTCGTCCTCGGTGACAAAGGGGGACTCCGAGGTGAACTGCCAACCCTCCCCGTCCCAGGTCAGGGGGAGACCGCCGTCGTTGACCTCCAGCCCCAGCTCCTGGCACAGCTCCAGCAGCCGCCGGACGATGGAAGCCTGAGCGCTGTAATCTCCCATGGCCCCTACGTCCAGGGCCACGTTGTAGATCGTCTCGTTGCTCACCAAAACCTGGCCGTTCCGGTCGGTGATGATGCCCCGGGCGGCCTCCACCGTCTCCTCGGTGGTGATGGTGTTGGCGGCGGAGGACTCGTCGATGTTGATGCCATTGACGATTTGATCATCGTAGAGCAGCACCAGGAACCACACCAGAAAGGCCAGCAGCAGGGCGGCCAAAATCAGGCTGCGAAAGCGAAAGGTATTCTGTCTCATAGGCTGTCAGAACTCCGGCTCCGACCGGAACCGGTCATGGAGCGTGCGAAAAACCGGGTAAATGACCGGGGCAAAGACCAGGGAATAGACGCCCTCCGCCCCCCAGAGCCAAAACTGCCCCGGGGGCGTCCCCCAGAA
>JAJQHP010000201.1 GCA_021199695.1 Clostridiales bacterium | reverse complement strand
ATCTCCCCCTCCATGCCCTCGTCCCCCAGCACCGATTCCAGGGTCAGGCCCTCCGCCGTCTCGCTCTGGAGGGAGGCCACCGGGCCTGCCGCCGTCTCCGCCGCGGCGATCTCCTCCAGGGTCAGGCCCGTCTCCGCCGCCAGCTCGGACAGGACCGGCTCCCGGCCCAGCCGGGCGGCCAGCTGCTCCCGGGCGGCGCGGATGCGCTGGGCCTGCTCTTTCAGGCCCCGGCTGACCTTCACCGTTCCGTCGTCCCGGAGGAACCGGCGGATCTCCCCGGCGATCTTGGGGACGGCGTAGGTGGAGAACTGGGTGCCATAGGCCGGGTCGTAGCCGTCCACCGCCTTGAGAAAGCCGATGCACCCCAGTTGGAACAGATCCTCCGTCTCCGTCCCCCGGTTGGCGTACCGCTGGACGATGCTCCAGATGAGCCGGTCGTTCTCGGTGAGCAGGGCCTCCCGGGCGGACCGGTCCCCCTGGCGGGCGGCCTCCAGCAGCTCGCCCCTCCGGAGGGTCACGGCCTGCCGCCGGTGCGCAGGGAGATGCGCTTGCGCATGACCACCGTCGTCCCCCGTCCCGGCCGGGAGCGGACCCGCACGGCGTCCATGAAGCTCTCCATAATGGTAAAGCCCATGCCGCTGCGCTCCTCCCCGCCGGTGGTGTACATAGGCTCCCGGGCCTTCTGGATGTCCGGGATGCCCACCCCCCAGTCCTGGACGGTGATCTCCAGCACGTGGTCCGGGAAGGTGCGCAGGCGCAGGGAGATGCGCCCCAGCTCGGTGGGGTAGCCGTGGACGATGGCGTTGGTCACCGCCTCGGAGACTGCCGTCTTGATGTCCCCCAGCTCCTCCAGGGTGGGGTCCAGCTGAGCGGCGAAGCAGGCGGCGGCAGAGCGGGCAAAGCCCTCGTTGGCGCTGCGGCTGAGAAATTCGATCTTTGCGGTGTTTTCCGGTTTCATATGTATGCTCCTCCCTTGAGGCATGGTTATTCCATCTCCACCCGGCGGTGGATGCCTGCGATTTTCAGGATGCGGGCGGCCTGGGGCGGGACGTGGGTCAGCTTCAGACTGCCGCCGATCTCCCCCATCCGGCGGTTGGCCCGGAGAATCAGGGCGATGCCGGAGGAGTCCATAAAGGTCACGCCGGAGAAATCCAGCTCCAGGGCGGCGGGGAGCCGGGCGTCGATCTCCGCCTCCAGCTCCCGGGTCAGGCTCCTGGCCCGGTGGTGGTCGATCTCTCCGGCGAGCTTCCAGCAGCTCCTCCCGCCCTCGGTGCGGCAGATGATGGACATGGTACATTCCCCCCAAGTAAAAAATGGCCCTGTACCCGGTTTGATTCGGGTACAGGGCCATTGTAGCCTGTTTGATGTGCGGTTGCTGTCGAAGGGGCGGCGGGGGCGGATTTTTTCGGATGTCAAACGAAGTAGGGGTTGGGCTTGAAAAGGATGACGATCAGGTCTACGATAATTCCGACGCCAAAGAGACCCAATGTGAGCAGATAGAGGATTCCCATGCCGATCTTTCCCTCGTAGAACTTGTGGGCGCCCAGCCAGCCCAGGAGCAGGCACAGGAAGAAGGACACCCATTTATCCTTTGGTCTGACACCGGCATAACCGCCCGCATTGACATTTTGATTGGTATTGTTATTGTTGATGATGACCTGGGGCGGTTCCTGCTGCAGCGCCTTCACCTGGCGTCCGCAGGCCGTGCAGACGACGGCATCCTCCGGTATTTTGGCCCCACAGTATCTGCAAAATACGGTTCGTTCGTCGGTAAACTGGTCCATGAAATATCTCTCCTTCTCTCTGTGGCCGGTGAAGCCTTAACACAAGTTTAATCGGAAACCGGGTAAAAGTCAATACGCCGGAGGGGGTCTTCCCTGTCGTTTGGACGGATATCGTTATTTCCGCAACGGTAGGCGCAATAAAACCGGCGATCCTGCGATCGCCGGTTTTACAAAAAGAAAGGAGGAAGAATGAAAAGCGAAGTATCCCTGCTTGCAAATATAGAATACCCCGAAGTTGTTACGAATCCAAGGAAGATTTTATTACAATTATGTGAAATCCGGAGGTTACGCCAGGTTTTTTCGGGAACGATCCCGCAACCGCTTTTGAACAGGCGAAAACGGCAGCCGGGGGGAGGCTGCCGTTTTCAAAAAGAAGAAAGGAGGATGAAATGAAAAGAAGCTGCTATCACTTGCTGAGGATAGAATAGCACCGGGATATTACGAAAGTAAGTGAGAAAACGTTACAAAAGTGTTAACCGTCCACTTTTTTTGAATATCGAAGTCCCTGGAAGAAGTCACGGAGCAGGGCGGCGCAGGCGTCTGCCTCCACTCCTCCCACGATCTCCGGCTCCGGGGTCAGGCCCTCCAGGCCGAAGTGGAGCAGAGAGCCGCAGCACCCCGCCCGGGGGTCCGCCGCGCCAAAGACCACCCGGCCCATCCGGGCGTTCCACACCGCCCCGGCGCACATGGGACAGGGCTCCAGGGTGACGTACAGGGTGCAGTCCTCCAGATGCCAGCTCCCCAGGGTCTGGGAGGCCGTGCGGATGGCCTCCATCTCGGCGTGGGCGGTGGCGTCGTGGGTCTCCTCCCGGCGGTTTTGGCCCCGGCCCACGATTTGATCTCCCCGGACAATGACGCAGCCCACCGGTACGTCGCCCGCCGCCCCGGCGGCCCGGGCCAGCTCCAGCGCCTCGCCCATCCATTTCCTGTCGTCCACAGTCAACCCTCCCGGTTTATTTCTGTCCCTGTCCGCATAGGATTTCACACCAAATGTGGGAGGGGTTATTCTATGCTTTCTGTCCTGTTTCTGGCCCTGAGCCTGGCCATCGACGCCTTTGCCGCCGCCGTCTGCTGCGGGGCCAACGGGGGCAGATGCGGCCTCCGCTGGCGGGACAGCCTGGCGGTGGGGCTGTGGTTCGGGGGCTTCCAGACGGGGATGACCCTCATTGGCGGGGCCTTCGGGGACCGGCTCAGCCAATATCTGTGGCGGGCGGGCCAGCTGGCCGCCTTTGGCCTGCTGGCCTTTCTGGGCCTGGGG
>JAJQHP010000117.1 GCA_021199695.1 Clostridiales bacterium | reverse complement strand
GTACGTACTCCCTGTGATATAATAGCAACAAGTCACAGAAATGCGGCGGAACTTCCCAGTATAAAAGCAGGAGAAACGGATATGACGAGCAAATACAAAGCGATTTACCAGCATTACGCCGACCAAATCGACCAGAAAACCATCCAACCTGGCGCATCGCTCCCCTCTGAGGGGAGGATGATGGAGGAATTTGGCGTTTCCAGAGATACGGTGCGGAAGGCCATGACCCTGCTGGAGCAAAACGGCTATATCCTCAAGGCCCGTGGGAAGGAGAGCAGGGTGGCGGACCGGAGCTGGCACGACTTTCCCATCTCCAAAATCAAGACCTTCACCGAGCTAATGGAAGAGGAACAGGCGGATTTCTCCACCATTGTGGAGGATCTCTCTATCCTGGTGGCTGACGAGGACGCCATGTGCAGGCTGGGGGTGGACGAAAACGAGGAGGTCTATCGGCTGATTCGCGCCCGAAGCATCGACGGGGAGCGGATTTTGCTGGACAAGGATTTTCTGCTGCGGCGGTACGTCCCCAAACTGACCCGCGAGATCTGCTCCGGCTCCCTGTACGTATATCTTGAGCAGGAGCTGGGCCTGAAGATCGGCGTCGCCAAGAAAATCGTCCGGGTGCAGCCGGTCACACGGGAGGACCGGGCCTATCTGGACCTCCACGACGACCCGGTGGTGGCGGTGGTCACCAGTTATACCCGCCTGGAGGACGGAACGCTGTTCCAGTACTCCGAATCCAGGCACAGAATCGACAAATTTCAGTTTGTAGAGTACGCAAGGCGATAAAACGCCGACTGTGCCTTTTTCAAAAACGATTCGTGAGATTGCCCAAAACTGGCTGAGTGTTTTTGTGCATTCAGCCAGTTTTTTTCTTTTTGGCAAAAAAATGCTTGCATATCATATACGTATATGATATAACATAATCATCCTAGATATACGGATTAGCGCCGGTGAATATCCGTACATGTCAGGCAGAAGCCATTCATCATTTGCGTAAAGGAGAATGAATCATGGGTCAGTATAAGGAAGACGCCGCTCGACTGCTGGAATTGGTCGGCGGCAAGGAAAACATTGCCGCAGTTTCCCACTGCATCACCCGTATGCGCTTTGTTTTGCAGGACACAGACAAGGCCGACGTCCCCGGTATCGAGGCGCTGAAATCCGTCAAGGGCAGCTTTACCCAGGCGGGACAGTTTCAGGTCATCATCGGCAACACTGTTGGGGACTTTTACGACGACTTTGTGGCCGTCTCCGGCATCTCCGGCGTCAGCAAGGCCGAGGTGAAGAACGCCGCCAAGGACCAGCAGAACCCGGTCCAAAAGGCCATGACCAACATTGCGGAGATTTTCGCCCCCATCATCCCTGCCATCATCTGCGGCGGCCTGATTTTAGGCTTCCGCAACTGCATCGACTCCCTGTACCTCTTCCAGGACGGCGCCGCCACCCTCTGCGACATCAGCCAGTTCTGGGCTGGGGTGGACAGCTTCCTCTGGCTCATCGGCGAGGCCGTATTCCATATGCTGCCTGTCATGATCTGCTGGTCGGTAATGAAGAAGATGGGCGGTTCTGAGGTGCTGGGCATTGTCCTGGGCCTGACGCTGGTTTCCGGGCAGCTGCTGAACGCTTACAACGTGGCCTCCACCGCAGCGGCGGACATCCCCAAGTGGGATTTCGGCTTTGTCCAGGTGAACATGATCGGCTATCAGGCCCAGGTCATCCCCGCGATTTTGGCCGCCTTCGCGCTGGTGTACTTAGAGCGGTTCTTTAAGAAGATCACTCACCCGCTCATTGCCCAGATCATCGTTCCCTTCTGCTCCCTGACCCTGGCGGTCATGGCTGCTCACTTCGTCCTCGGTCCCATTGGCTGGCAGATCGGCTCTGTCATCTCCGATGTGGTGTACGCCGGTATCACCTCTGACTTCCGTGTGGCCTTCGGTGCGATTTTCGGCGCGCTCTACGCCCCGCTGGTCATCACCGGCCTGCACCACATGAGCAACGCCATCGACCTCCAGCTCATCGGCACCTTCGGCGGCACTATGCTCTGGCCCATGATCGCCCTGTCCAACATCGCCCAGGGCAGCGCCGTGCTGGGGATGTCCTTCGTCCAGCGGAAGAACCCCGAATCCCAGGAGACCAACCTGCCCTGCATGATCTCCTGCTACCTGGGCGTCACCGAGCCTGCTATCTTTGGCATCAACCTGAAATACGTGTTCCCCTTCGTCTGCGGCATGATTGGCTCCTGCTGCGCCGCCATCGTCTCCACTGCCTTTGGCTGCACCGCCAACGCCGTGGGTGTAGGCGGTCTGCCCGGCATCCTGTCCATGCAGCCCGCTTACTGGGCACCCTACGCCCTGTGTATGCTCATCGCTGTGGCAGTCCCCTTTGTGCTGACCGTCATCGTTGGAACCCGGAACGGCACCGCTGCCGCCGCAGAGCAGGCCGGGAAGGAAATTGCCGCTGCGGAAGCCGCTGCTCAGCCTGTGGCCGCCTCGTATGAAGAGGGGACCTTCTATGCCTTCCTCTCCGGTACGACCGTCGCCATTTCTCAGGTCCCCGACGCCACCTTTGCCGAGAAGATTCTGGGGGACGGCATTGCCATCGAGCCTACCGACAACGTCCTGCGCAGCCCGGTGGCCGGAACGGTGAGCAACCTAATGGAAGGTTCCAACCACGCCTGCGGCATCACCACGGAAAGTGGCCTGGAGGTGCTGCTGCACATTGGCTTGGACACGGTGGACATGAACGGCGACGGCTTCCGCCCCATGGTCAAAGAAGGGGACGCAGTACGCCCCGGCGACCCGCTCATCGTTTTTGACCCGGAGAAGATCGCCGCCGCAGGCCACCCGTCCATTACCATGATGGTGGTCACGGACGAGGCCGGGCACACCCTGGACTTCCGCCCCGGTGAAGCGGTGGAGGCGGGGAAGGCTCCCATCGGCACCTTTATCCGATAACCGAAACAGGCGGCGGTCCGAAGGGCCGCCGCCCTCATAGAAAGGAACGAGAACAATGGATTTTAGCAACAAGGTTGTATATGAAATTTATCC
>JAJQHP010000013.1 GCA_021199695.1 Clostridiales bacterium | reverse complement strand
GCATGGAGGACCTCAAGGCCCAGCTCATCGACGAGGCGGCCACCTTCGGCTACAATCGGACCGACGAGATGCTGGAAATCGACCTCCTCCAAAGCTACCTGTTCTATGGTCCTCCCGGCACCGGCAAGACCTTCCTCATCGAGGCGTTTGCCCACAAGATGATGGACGAGTTTGGCTTCAAGTTCATCCAGCTCAACGGGGGCGACATCCACGCCAGCCTGGTGGGCGTGGCGGAGAAGACGGTGAACATCGCCTTCCAGGAAGCCATCGACAACGCCCCGTGCATCTTCTTTATCGATGAGGTGGAGGGCGTCTGCGTGGGCCGCAGCTCCGGCAAGGCAGAGGGACATGAGAAGCGGCTGACCGTGGCCTTCCTGGAGGCATACAGTATGCTGAAGGAGTCCGGCAAGCGGGTGGTCTTTATGGGGGCCACTAACCATCCCGGCCAGGTGGACGAGGCGTGGATGGACCGGATCAAGAAGAAAATGCGCATCCCCCTCCCCTCGGAGGAGGCGAGAGAGTTCTATTTCGCCCACAAGTTCGGTTCCCTGATGCTGGAGGACGGCTTCACCTTTGGGGACATGGCGGCGGATACAGACAACTACAGCTACCGGGATCTGGACAGCCTGAGAGACACCATGGCCGTCCGGATGAAGAAGCAGGCCATCGACGCCTGCGCCGTCTATGACGCCGACGGGAAGGTGGACCCGGAGCAGACTGACCTGGCCGTCAGCGAGGCGCTGGAAAACGGCGACGTCCGTCTGACCAGGGCGCTGTTCGACGCCACCAGAGCGGAGCTTCCCCCCTCCGACAAGACCAAGATCCGAAAGGAGCTGGAGGAATTCGAGGAGTATCTCCGCGCCCAAGGCGGCGAGTGAGGGTGAGGGGCTGCAAAAGGAGGAAAAACAATGGCGTCCACAACGGAAAAGTGGGTCCAACGGGTCAAACAGACCTCAGCGCATTTTGAGGTCTGTCTGGAGGAAAACTGGACGGACGACACTTGCGGCTGGGGGCGCGGCTCCGGACCCTCTGGGATGGAGGCGAGAGCCTCCGGCCCCTCGGCCTGCTGCTCACCGGCCCGGAGGGCTGCGGGCGGCATACGGCTGCGGCTCATATGGTCCGGTTCCTCTGGGACAAGGAATTCGGCAGCATCTGGCTCTCTGGTCACGATCTGCTGGCAGAGGGCGGGCTGTCCGCAGCTCAGGACCGACTGAACGGGCTGCTGGACGACTTTTATGACCAGGAAAAGGGCCTCTGCCTGGTGATAGAGCGTCTGGAGGGCTGGGACGATCGGGAGGAGCTGCTGGCCTTTCTGGGGCAGACCCTGTGGGATTACTGGCGGATGGGAGAGGACTATCCGCCCCTGTTCCTCATTCTCATCGACAGTGGGCGCAGCATCCCCGGTCTGCTGCGGGGCAGGCTACAGCAGTGCCGGATGACGCCGCCGAACCGGGAGCAGCGTCTGCGGTTCCTGGAAAACCGGGGAAGCGCCTCCGGCCTGACTCATTATGTGGCTGCGGACGCCTTTGCGGACAACACCGAGGGCTTCAACTATGCCCAGCTGATGGATCTGGCGGGCAACCTGTGTATGCTGGTTTACCAGACCGATCGGGGGGTCACTCCGGAGGAGCTGGCTCAGCTGGCCGCAGAGCAGCGGGGGGAGACCCCCCCGGCCCAGCGGAGAGCCGCATTGGGGGACGCCCTGCTGAAGCTGGTGGAGGCGCTGCCGGAGCTGCTGAAAAACGGCGGCGGGACCGGAGGCGGAGGCAACCGGGGACCCGAGGAGGATACCGAGGGAAGCGGTGGAGGTGTCGCCGACAGTCCCAGCCCCGGAAGACCCACCCGAGAAGATCTGGAACGTATGCCGGTCAAGCAGCTGACCTGTGAGCTGTTCGGCAAGGAGCGGGGAGAGCAGCTGATTCAAACGGTGCATGACAAAATCGCCGCCTCAGAGTCAGCGGCAGAGGAAGAGGGGCAGTACGAGGCGAACTGATCCCCCTCCCTACCCGACAGATGCAAAAAACGATACGGCACAAAGGGAGCCGGGGCCAACGCCCCGGCTCCTGTTCTGACAGGGGGAACGCGCCCCCTGTCGCAGGCAAAAATCCCGCCGCCGCCTTGCGCAATGGAATCCCCTTTGCTATAATCATTTTGACCGGGTGGAGAGGCCCGGTAAAGGAGGCATCGTTTATGAATGATTTGAACTGTCTTTTGGACTTCATCCTGAAATTCAGTGAGCGGATGCTGGTCAGCGGGGCCAATCTGGAACGGCTGGACAACTGCGTCTACCATATCTGCGACGCATACGGCTGCCAGGACGTACATTTCTTCGCGCTCAACTGCTATGTCAGCCTGAGCATGAAGGACGCCGATGGAACCCGGGTCACGGGGCAGCGGTGCATCTGGGCGGGGACGGACACCCACCTGGAGCATCTGAGCCGCCTGAACCAGCTCTCCCGGCAGATCTGCGCCGAAAAGCCGGAGCCATCCAGTCTGGACGGTCTGCTGGAGGAGGCGGGCAACGTCCGGGGCTATTCTCAGCCCATGCTGCTGGTGGGCTTTCTGCTGGCCATGGCCGGTCTGACCGGGGTGTTTGACGGGAGCCTGAAGGACCTGGCCATCATCCTGCTCAACACAGCCCTCATGTTCCTGGCCGGTCGGTTTCTGCGGCAGATCGTGTTCAACAAGATCGTATTCAACGTCCTGTGCGCCTTTGTGTCCGGGTGCATCGCCATCGGGGCCCAGGCTCTGGGGCTGGCGGACGATCTCTATACTGTCATGATCGTCAACAGCATGATGCTGATTCCCGGCATCTCCCTGGTGAACTCCTTCCGGAACATCCTCTGCGGCAACGAGATCAACGGCCTGGTGGAATTCTTCAAGGTCATTCTGGAGACCATGGCCATTGTGGGCGGCTTTATTCTGAGTATCTATCTGTTTGGAGGTGGCGTGGCATGACAGAAGCGATCAAGCTGGTGATCTGTTCCTTTTTCTCCTCTCTGGGCTTTGGGATCGTGTTCCGCATGGAGCGGAAATACCTCCTCATCGCCGGGATCAGCGGCGGG
>JAJQHP010000208.1 GCA_021199695.1 Clostridiales bacterium | reverse complement strand
TCACTGCATCGGACGTAGTGAACGAGCTGTTGTCGTCCACCGTTACTGTATTGCCGTCATCGGCGGTAGCCGTCCCATTGACGCTGACGCCGCAGTTGGAACAGAATTTAGCGGTCTCGGACAGCTCCGCTCCGCAGTTTTCACAATATTTTGCCATAGTGGAACACTCCTTTGCTGCTTCGTGTAAGAAAAGTATAGCACCCTGCCGGGACAAAATACATGAACGATTGATGAACAGGCCCCTGTTTTTGTACCCCAGTTTTGAGAATTTGGGTAGTTTTCCCCACCTTGTCAAGTCTGAAAACGATGTCAGAATGTACAAAAATCCTCCCGCCGGATTTTCGTATAAAGGACCCGTTGACGTTATTTCACTTTTCCAATATAATCTCCAGGTCAACAGACAATAACGTAAAGGAGAGTTCACTTATGCCCAAGAACCAATTTCAGCGGATGGTATTTGCCTTCCTGACCGTGTTGGTGACCGTTCATGCCTATGTGTTTTACAGCCTGTATGTGGTAAACGGCGACACGTTGATGGAGGTCAACGGAGCCAGCCACGTCCTCCAGGCGATCAACGCCCAGGGCGGCGTCTATATGTTCGGCAGGATGCTCCCCATCTGGGCCGTCATCCTCATCGAGTTCTGCTTCGCCTACGGCCTGGAGTGCGTCATGGGGAGCCCCTGCTCCTTCCGGCTGGCCTGCAAGATCTTTGACCCGAAGAAGGACCACCCCATGCTGGTGGAGACCGCTGTCATCTGCGCCACCGTGGGCCTGATGTGCCCCACCATGAGCTTCCTGGCCGCCTGCTTCTACTATCCGTATTACAGCGGTTTTAACGTCCTCACCCTGCTGGCCAACTGGCTCAAGCTGGTGTGCTACAACCTGCCCTTTGCCTATTTCAGCCAGCTGTTCTTCATCCAGCCCCTGGTGCGGACGGTGTTCAAGCACCTGTTTGCAGAAAAGCCGCAACAGGCCATGGAGCCGTCTCCCGCCCCGATCAAGGCCATGGAGCGGGCGTAACCCCACTCTTTCCCAAAATAACAGAAGCGTCCGACGGAAAGCTACGTCGGACGCTTCTGTTGTTTTTCGATAACCGGTTACAGCAGCGGCGCAAACAGCCGCAGGCACATCTGCCCGAACCGCAGGGCGGCGCTGCGGCCGTTGGTGTACCGCTCCGTGACCTCCCGGCTCTGGGCCATCATGGACTCAAAGTCCGTCTTTGTCTCCCCCACCGCCGGACAGTGGGAGTAGAGACAGCCGTTTTCAAAATGGTGGTACAGGCTCCGGTAATCCAGATTGATGGTGCCGCAGGCGGCCAGCACATCGTCGGTGACGCACATCTTGCAGTGGCAGAAGCCGGGAGTGTACTCGTAGATGCGCACGCCGTTCCGGGTGAGAGAGTTGTAATAGGAGCGGGTGACGCTGTAGATCAGCTTTTTGTCCGGAATGCCCGGGGTGATGATGCGCACGTCCACCCCCCGCTTGGCGGCCAGGCCCAGGGCGTGGGTCATCTCATCCGTGATGATGAGATAGGGGGTCACGAACCAGACATATTTTTTTGCCCCCTCCACCATGCTGATATAGACATTCTCCCCCACGTTCTCGTCGTCCATGGGGCTGTCGGCATAGGGGAGGACGAAGCCCTCCGCCGTGGGGTCCGGGGACAGCTCCGGCAGATAGGGGAGGAAATCGGCGTCGGGGACGCTGTCCCGCCGCCGGAGGACGTTCCACATCTCCAGGAAGGAGACGGTCATGGAGCGCACCGCCGCCCCCTCCAGCCGGATGCCCGTGTCCTTCCAGTAGCCGTAGGGGTGGGTCAGGTTGAAATACTCGTCGGCCAGGTTGTACCCCCCGGTGTAGCCGACTTTGCCGTCGATGACGGTGAGCTTCCGGTGGTCCCGGTTGTTCAGAAAGAAGTTGGACACCGGAGCAAACCGGTTGAACACCCGGCAGCGGATGCCCTGGCCCTCCATCCGGCGGACGAAATCGGTGTCGATAAAGCCGATGCTCCCCATGTCGTCATAGAGCAGCCGCACCTCCACCCCGGCACCGACCCGGTCCACCAGGACCTGCTCCAGACGGTGAAAGGCCCGGGCGTCCTCGATGGCGTGGTACTCCAGAAAGATGAACCGCTCCGCTTTCGCCAGGTCCGCCAGCTGGGCCTCAAAACCGTCGGAGGCCTCGGAGAAATACTGCACCTTTGTATCCCGGTACACCGGGTAGCCTGCGTACTGCTTCAGGTAGTGGGCCAGATTCCCGCACCGCACGTCCTGGGCATCCAGGGCCTCCCGGACAGACGGCTCCTGGGGCAGCAGGGGGAGCAGCTCCCGGTCGATCTCCTCATACCGTTTGCACATAAAACGGGTGGCCCCGCTGCTGCCGATGAGGAGAAACAGGGTCACTCCCACCACCGGGAAGGCCAAAATGAGAATGATCCAGGGCATTTTCATGGCGGAGGTGCCGCTCTGGTTGTAGATGAGCAGCACCAGCAGCGCTGCGATTGCCCGGGTCGCCAGGGAGATCCACTCGACGTAATCGTTGAGCCGCTTCACCGCCAGGATGAGCAGCACCACCTCCAGGGTAAAGGCCAGCACCACGGCGCACATCCGCTTGATGCCGTTGCGCTGATAGGTGCGGTTTTCTACCGTTGCGTTTTCTCTCATGTCAGGCTCCCTCTCTGTGTGCGGAAAAGCTTCCAAAGATAACATTTCTAATCTTATCATAACAGAAGGGTTGCCGAGTGTCAATCGGCGGCCCGCTGCATCAGCGGGTCCACCTTGTTCCGCAGCTCCCGGCGGGTGGCGGTGACGCTGTAGAGTACGGCGGCCAACTCCGAGACCCACATGGCGTACCAGGTGTAGTCGATGCCTAGGAAGCTGGTCAGCAGCCAGACCAGAGGCACCAGAAGCACCAGCTGCCGCAGCGCGCCGCCCAGCATATTGATGACCCCGTTGCCCAGCCCGGAGGCGAAGTAGCCGCAGATGATGGTCAGGGTGGCGCAGACGAAGGTGAGGGAGATGATGCGCAGGGCGGGAACGCCCATGGCCAACATCTCATCGCTGGCGGAAAAGAGCAGGAGCAGCTGCTCCGGGAAGATCAGGAAAATGGCGGTGCCGATCAGGGCAAAAATGACTCCGGTGGGAATGACGATTTTCCAGGCCTGGCGGATACGCTCGCCGTTGCCCGCTCCGTAGTTGTAGCCCACCACGGGGATGGCAGCCTGTCCCAGGCCGTTCATGGGCATCATCAGGAAGTTTTGCAGCTTGTAGTACACCCCAAAGAAGGCCACCGCCGTGGAGGAGACGCCGATGAGCACGGCGTTCACCGCAAAGGTCATGATGCTGCCAATGGCCTGCATGACGATGGTGGGCATACCCACCCGGTAGATGGCGGCCACGTCCTGCCAGCTCCAGCGGAAGCCCCGGAATTTGACGTGGACGGTGGGATTTTTCCACCGGTTAAAGCCCAGCGCGGCCACAGCCCCCAGGCACTGTCCGATGACGGTGGCGATGGCGGCACCCCGGATGCCCATGGCCGGGCAGCCCAGCAGACCGAAGATCATGATGGGGTCCAGGATGATGTTGACCACCGCACCGATGATGAGGGAGCACATACTCAGCACCGTATCCCCCACCGACTGGAGCAGCCGCTGCCCGTAGGTCTGGAGAAAGGTGCCGTAGCAGAGCACCACGCAGATCTCCATGTACTGGATGCACAGCTCCTGCAGCGTTTCGTCGTCGGTCATGAGGGCGGCGATGGGCTGGGAGAAGAACAGGCCCACCAGAGAGAAGATTGCCGCCGTGGCCAGAGTCAGCACCAGGCCGGTGGTGGCGGCGTGGCAGGCCTCCTCCGCCTTGCCCGCTCCCACCCGCTGGGAGAGCAGGGCGTTCAGGCCCACGCTGGTGCCCACCGCCACGGCGATCATCAAAAACTGCACCGCGTAGACCAGGGAGGTGGCGGTGAGGGCGTCCTCGCTGAGCCGGGCCACAAAGATGCTGTCCACGATGTTGTACAGCGACTGCACCAGCAGGGAGAGCATCAGGGGGACTGCCATGGTAAAGAGCAGCTTTCCCATGGGCATGACGGCCATTTTGTTCTGTTTCATCTGAAATACCTTCTGTTCTTATGATTTGGGCGGGGAGTGTCTCTCTCCCCGCCTGGCTTGGTCACTTATGATACCGGGTCCCGGCATTGATCTGGAACGCCCGGTAGATCTGCTCCAGCAGCATCACCCGGGCCAGGTGATGGGGAAAGGTCATCTCCGACATGGAGAGCCGGAACAGGCCCCGCTCCTTGACGGAGGGATGCAGACCGAAGGAGCCGCCGATGACAAAGACCACGCTGCTGCCTCCCTGGACCGCCCACCGCTCCAGAGAGCGGGCCAGCTCCGGGCTGGAGAGCTGTTTTCCCTCCACGCACAGGGGGACGAGGGCCGCACCTCTGGGGACACGCTCCAGGATCAGCTTTGCCTCCTGGGCCAGCGCCTGGTCGATCTGCCCCTGGGTGGGCCGGTCAGGGAGACGGCTCTCCGGCAGCTCCGTCAGGCTGAGACGGCACAGCCCACTCAGCCGCTTGCGGTACTCCTCCACCGCCGCCAGATAAAAGGGCTCCTTCAGCTTGCCCACGCAGATCAGGGTGACAGAGATCATGACCGGCCTCCTTTACGCCTCAAAGGGCCCGTCCAGCTCGTCCCGGTGTGCGACGTACAGCCGGGTGTGGGAGCAGCCCGCCTGCTCCAACATGGCGGACACCACCGAGCGGGCCTTCTCTGGGGTGTTGTTCTCCTTGCTCAGATGGGCCAGGATCAGCGTGCCCGTCCCGGAGCGGGCCAGCCGGACGGCCAGGGCGCCCCCCATCTCGTTGGAGAGGTGGCCGTAGTCCCCCAGAACACGGGCCTGGAGGGCGGGGGGATACGGGCCGGAGCGGAGCCAGTCCACGTCATGGTTGGCCTCCACCAGGGCCAGGTCCACCCCGTCCAGCGCCTCCAGCACCTCCGGGGCCAGCCAGCCCAGGTCGGTGACCACCGCCGCCCGGCGTCCGCCCCCGGAGAGACGGTAGCCCACGCTCCCGGGGGAGTCGTGGGGGGTGGCGAAGGGCCGGACGGTCAGCTCGCCCACATCGGCTTCCTCTCCCGGCTCCAGTATGTACAGCCGCTCCGGCGGGAGACTGGGGACGCGGCGGAGCAGCTCCTGCCCCGCCGCCCGGGTGGCATAGACAGGGATGGGGCGGTTTTTCAGCAGGACGTTCAGCCCGGAGATGTGGTCGGAGTGGGTGTGAGTCACCAGAATACCGTTCAGCATCTCCGGCGACCGCCCGATCTGGGCCAGACGGGTGGTGATCTTCCGGCAGGAGATGCCGGCGTCCACCAGAAGGCAGGTGCTCCCCTGGATACAGAGGGTGCTGTTCCCAGAGGAACCGCTGGCCAATGTGTAAAGCTGCAAGCTGGGCTGCCCCTTTCTTTCTCTGTGCGGTGGATTCTATACGATGTCGCAACAACGCCGCAGGGGCGGCCGGAGTCTCAGCTGCCACTGCGGTGTCGTTTGGCTGACAAAATTGTATGGGTCAGGGATTCGTTTATCCCACCCGGTTTCCCCGGCGGGCGTTTTCATCGGGACAGTCCACCAGGCGGATGTCCGCCCCCAGGCCCTGGAGCTTTTCCACGATGTTCTCGTAGCCCCGCTCGATATAGTGGATACGGCTGATCTCGGTGGTGCCCACGGCAGCCAGACCGGCTACTACCATGGCAGCCCCCGCCCGGAGATCGCAGGCCTGGAGATGGGCCCCGGTGAGCCGGGGGACCCCTTCGATAACGGCTACCTTGCCGTCCACCTGGATGTGGGCCCCCATCCGGCGGAACTCGGTGACATAGCGATACCGGTTCTCCCAAATGCCCTCGTTGATGATGCTGGTCCCCTCTGCGATGCAGAGACAGGCGGAGACCTGGGGCTGCATATCTGTGGGGAAGCCGGGATAGGGCATGGTCTTGATGTTGACCCGCTTCAGTCTGCCGGTGCGGGAGATGCGGACGGCGTCGCCCAGCTCCTCCACCTGAGCGCCCATCTCCACCAGCTTGGCGGTGATGCAGTCCAGGTGCTTGGGGATGACGTTCTGGATGACCACGTCTCCCCCGGCGGCGGTGACGGCGGCCATATAGGTTCCCGCCTCGATCTGGTCGGGGATAATGGAATAGTACCCGCCGTGGAGACGGCGCACACCCCGGATGCGGATCACATCCGTCCCCGCGCCCATAATATCCGCGCCCATGGAGTTGAGGAAGTTGGCCAGGTCCACGATATGGGGCTCCTTGGCGGCGTTTTCAATGACGGTGAGACCCTCCGACCGGGCGGCGGCCAGCATGGTGTTCATGGTAGCGCCCACCGAGGCCTGATCCATATAGATGGTGGCCCCGTGAAGCCCCTGCTCCGGGGCGGTGGCGTGGACATAGCCGCCGATGACATCCACCTTCGCTCCCAGGGCCTGGAAGCTGCGGATGTGGAAATCGATGGGCCGGGTGCCCAGGTCGCAGCCGCCGGGCATGGAAACGACCGCCTGACCAAAACGGCCCAGCAGCGCGCCGATCAGGTAATAGGAGGCCCGCATCTGGCGGGACAGCTCGTCCGGCACAACGCTGCTGGTGATATGGCGGCAGTCGATCTGAACCATGTGTTTGTTGACCAGACGGACATCCGCCCCCAGCTCCTTCAAAATGCGGAGGATCAGGGTGACGTCGCTGATCTGAGGGATGTTGTCGATCTGACACACACCCTCCACCAGAAGGGCGGCGGGGATGATCGCTACGGCGGCGTTTTTTGCGCCGCTGATCTCAACGGAACCATAGAGGGGCTTGTTGCCATTGATCACATATTGTTGCAAAGGTGACACCTTCTTTGCCCAGGATAAGGGTCCCCCAGGGGGACATAATCAGGAAACCGGGAGGGCCGTCAACCGCCCTGAAAAAGCGGGAGTCCCGTCACCGGAAAGGGACTTTCTATGACTTTTTGGGAACAGGCCTAGTATAACACCGGTTTACAATAAAATCAAAGGCAAAATCGGAAAATTCTGGGGAGCGCATCGGAGAGAGCAGGAAAAATCGAAATGATTTCAGCGGAAAACACGGCGAAAGGTTACGAAAATATAAAAATAATAACAAATTGTGAAAAATTCGTCAAAAGTGAGAAAATTTTCAGCGCGGTATCAGAAAGCTCTCCTGGGCGGGTTTTTGTAGAACAAATGCGCCATTTTTGAATAGAAAACGAACAGATGTTTCATTCCTGACTTTTTGAGCGGACGGAGCGGAACGCAAAAACCGCCCGGGAACAGAAGGATTCCCGGACGGCGGTGCATTTTAGAAAGGGGGAGCTTACTCTTGCTCCCAGTTGTGCCAGACGTTCTGGACGTCGTCGTCCTCCTCCAGCAGCTCGATCATCCGCTCCATGTTGCGGATATCCTTCTCGCTGGTGAGCTTGACATAATTCTGAGGGACCATCTCCACCTGAGCGCTGTCAAAGGCGTAGCCCGCGGCCTCCAGCGCCTCGGTGACGTCGGAGAGGTTGTCGGTGCCGGTGTAGACCACGAAGACCCCGTTGTCCACCTCCATGTCGTCCGCCCCGGCCTCCAGAGCGTCCATCATGACAGTCTCTTCGTCCAGCTCCTCATCATCGTTGTTGAGCACGATGACGCCCTTGCGGTCAAAGCTCCAGGAGACGCAGCCGGTGGCGCCCAGGTTGCCGTTATACTTGTCGAAGATGTGCCGGACGTTGGGGGCGGTGCGGTTCCGGTTGTCGGTCAGGGCCTCCACAATGACGGCCACGCCGGAGGGACCGTAGCCCTCATAGACCACATCCTCATAGTTATCCGTGTTGCCGGCGGACAGGGCGCGGTCGATGGTGCGCTTGATGTTGTCCTTGGGCATATTCACCGCCTTGGCCTTGGCGATGACGGTGGCCAGCTTGGAGTTGCTCTTGGGATCGCCGGAGCCGCCCATCTTGACGGCCACGATCATCTCACGGGCGATTTTGGTGAACGCCTGAGAGCGCTTGGCGTCCGCAGCGCCCTTGGTCTTTTGAATGTTATTCCACTTGGAATGTCCGGACATATACGATCTTCCTTCCTAAACGGTAAATGCTGATGTATCTGCATAATCGCTGTTACTATATCACCTTTCCCGGCGGTTGACAAGGGCTGAAGTCCAGATTTTTCAGGATACCGTTCCGGGGGAAACTTCCCCGGGGGATTTATTGACGCAGGGACGAAATTAGGGTATAGTATGGTAAAACAGACAAAAACATCCCGGAACCGACAGGCCGGGGGAGGGATACTCCTATGAAAAAGAAAAGACATATCGGGCTGTGGCTGCTGCTGGTGCTGATCGTGGCGGCGGTGCTGGTGGTGGTCGTGGCGGGCAAGTCGCTCCCGGTCTCCTATGGGACCAAGACCACGCTGACGGTCAGCGAGGAGGACGAGGACTATGACGCCTACCTGGAGGCCCAGACCCTCTGCTCCGAGCTGCGGGCCAACTGCGAGACCTACTGGAACGGGGACTGGCCCGACTGGTACGGCGGCATGGACGTGGTGGAGAACGAGGGGGAATACCTGGTCAACGCCTACCTGACCGAGGACACGGAGGAGCACCGGAGCGAGATCAATGAGGCTGCCGGACAGCAGATTCGGGCCTTTACCGTGACCAGTGTCTCCTGGAACTCCCTGGTGAGCACTCTGGACGCCATCGACGCCGTCCCCCTCCTGTCCACGGAGGGGATGGGGATCAACATCGCCTCCCACACCGTCCGGGTGTACCTGACCCATGAGAATCTGCTGACGATGGCCCTGATCAACCTGGTGGACACAGAGGGTAACGCCCGTATCGTCATTATCCCCGCCAAGCCCACCATCTCCTCCGCCACGCTGGAGGAGGACGGGACGGTGACGGTGAACCTCTCCGGCGTGGACTATGCCGCCGGGGTGGTGGTGGAGATCTCCCCCGACTCCGCCTTTGAGGAATATGTGGCGTCCCTGTCCTTCGAGGGGAATGAGGCCGTGGTCGTTCTCTCTGACTTTGGGGAGTACCCCTCCGACGACGAGGACTACGCTGACAGCAGCGACTGGTATGTCCGGGCCAAGACCTGGATGGAGGTGGACGGCGTGACCTACGAGGGGGAGTGGAGCACCGCCAAGACGGTGAGCGACTGAGAGTAGAAAAATGAACGACGAATTATATATGAGAGAGGCCATCCGTCTTTCCAGGGAGGCCGTAGCCCACGGCAACGAGCCGTTCGGGGCTGTGCTGGTAAAAAATGACGAGATCGTATACACCAACGAAAACCAGATTTACACCATGCACGACCCGTCCTTTCATGGAGAGGCCGGGCTGATCAGAAGGTTCTGCGCAGAGACGGGAATCACCGATTTGAGCGAGTACACCATGTATTCCAGCTGTGAGCCGTGCTTTATGTGCAGCGGTGCCATGGTATGGGTAAAGCTGGGGCGGCTGGTCTATGCGGCCAGCAATGTGGAGCTGGAGCAGATTTTGGGCAAAGAGGGCTGTGAATGCAGCCGAATCGTATTCGAGCACTCTTATCACCGGCCTCAAGTGACGGCGGGCGTGCTCCGGGAGGAGAGCCTGTCTGTCCTGCGGGACTATTTCGGTGAACATGAGAAGGGCTGAGCGCAAGGCAAATTTCCCGGCAAATCCGGATAAAAACAGAAAAAGAATTGCACGGACGCCATTCTTGTGCTAAACTTGACACATCCCCCGGTATTCCTCCGGGGGATGTGATTGGCTTCGCCACACAAATCGGCAAGAGCGGCTGGCGAGAAATAATACGCCAGAAAAAGGCGCAAAAACGCAGGCGTACTGGATGTACGTCAAGTTTTTGCAACGCATTTCTGGCGGATTATAGCCGTCAGACGCCGCAGGCGCATTTGCGCGGCGATGCCAGAACATCAAGCGCCATTTCTTCGGCCTGTGCGGGGCCGGGAGAGAGATTATCGGGTGCTTGTGGAGGGGATCATCGTGTACAAAATCGTTCGGAAAGAGCTGCTGAACCCCACCATCTGCCTGTTGGAGGTGGAGGCTCCCTTTGTTGCGCGGAAGGCGCAGCCGGGGCAGTTCATCATTTTGCGGATCGACGAGAAGGGGGAGCGGCTCCCCCTGACCATCGGCGGGTTCGACCGGGAGCGGGGGACCATTACCATCATCTTCCAGCTGGTGGGCCTGACTACCCGGGCACTGGCCAAGCTGGAGGCAGGGGACGCCCTGCTGGACTTCGTCGGGCCTCTGGGCCAGCCCACCGAGATGGAGGGGCTGAAATCCGCCTGTGTCATCGGCGGCGGTCTGGGCACCGCCATCGCCTATCCCGTGGCCAAGGGCCTGCACGACGCCGGTGTGGAGACCGACGTGATCGTGGGCTTCCGGCACAAGGACGTGGTCATTCTGGAGCAGGAGTTTGCCGACGCCTGCGACCACTTCTACCTCATGACCGACGACGGCTCCTATGGCGAGAATGGCTTCCCCACCGCCAAGGAGAAGGAGCTGCTGGAGAGCGGCAAGCAGTATGACGTCATCATCGCCATCGGCCCCGTGCCCATGATGAAGTTCGTGGTCAAGACGGCGGAGCCCTTCGGCACCCCCTGCCGGGTGTCCCTGAACCCCATCATGATCGACGGCACCGGAATGTGCGGCGGCTGCCGGGTCTCCGTGGGCGGACAGATGAAGTTTGCCTGTGTGGACGGCCCGGAGTTCGACGGCTATCAGGTGGACTTTGACGAGTTGATGAACCGGAACGCCACCTATCGCGCCCAGGAGGGCGAGAAGGAGCGGGACCATATGTGCCGGTTCGACAAGCTGGGCCAGGAACTGATTCGGTAAGGAGGAGCGACGACATGGCAACTAAGAATATGACTCCGGTCAAGACTCCCATGCCCAACCAGGACCCGGCAGTGAGAGCCCATAACTTCAAAGAGGTGGCCCTGGGCTACACCGAGGAGATGGCCCGTCAGGAGGCCGCCCGGTGCCTGGGCTGCAAGAACCATCCCTGTGTCTCCGGCTGCCCGGTGAACGTCCGCATCCCGGAGTTTGTCGCCAAGGTAGCGGAGGGGGACTATGAGGGGGCCTATCAGGTCATCACCTCCACCAACGCCCTGCCCGCCATCTCCGGCCGGGTCTGCCCTCAGGAGAGCCAGTGCGAGAGCAAGTGCGTCCGGGGCATCAAGGGCGAGCCGGTGGGCATCGGCCGCCTGGAGCGGTTCGTGGCCGACTGGCATCGGACCCACAGCAGCGAACACCTGACCAAACCTGCCTCCAACGGACATAAGGTGGCGGTGGTGGGCTCCGGCCCCTCCAGCCTGACCTGCGCCAGCGACCTGGCCAAGCAGGGCTATCAGGTGACTGTCTTCGAGGCGTTCCACACCGCAGGCGGCGTGCTGGTCTACGGCATCCCCGAGTTCCGTCTCCCCAAGGCCATCGTCCAGGGCGAGGTGGACAAGCTGAAGGAGCTGGGCGTGGAGATCATGACTGACATGGTCATCGGCAAGGTGCTCTCCATCGACGAGCTGATGGAGGAGATGGGTTTCGAGGCCGTCTTTATCGGCACCGGCGCCGGTCTGCCCCGGTTTATGAACATCCCCGGCGAGGGCCTGGCGGGGGTCTGCTCCGCCAACGAGTACCTGACCCGGATCAATCTGATGAAGGCCTATCTGGACGAGTACGACACCCCGGTGCTCAAGAGCCGGGCCGTGGCCGTGGTGGGCGGCGGCAACGTGGCGATGGACGCCTGCCGCTGCGCCCAGCGTCTGGGGGCGGAGAAGGTGTACATCGTCTACCGCCGCTCCATGGAGGAGATGCCCGCCCGGAACGAGGAGATCGAGCACGCCCAGGAGGAGGGCATCGACTTCCGCCTGCTGTGCAACCCCGTGGAGGTGCTGGGCGACGACAAGGGCCACGTCTGCGGCCTGAAGTGCATCCGTATGGAGCTGGGTGAGCCGGACGCCTCCGGCCGCCGCCGTCCCGTGGAGGTCCCGGGCAGCGAGTTTGTCCTGGACGTGGACACCGTCATCATGGCCCTGGGCACCAGCCCCAACCCCCTGATCCGCTCCACCACCCCGGGCCTGGAGACCAACCGCCGGGGCTGCCTGGTGGTGGGGGA
>JAJQHP010000162.1 GCA_021199695.1 Clostridiales bacterium | reverse complement strand
CCGCAGACCGCCCCCGGGCCGGAGCCCTCCAGAAAGCCGATCGCTGCCACCGCCAGAGGCGTCAGCAGGGGCGTCCCGCCCCAGAGGGGGAACCGATTGAGGATGCACCGCTCCAGAAAGAAGCACAGGAGCAGCACCCCGATGCGGACCGGCCAGCCGGACGTCTCCTCCCGGCGGTCGGGGAAGGGAGGGCGCTTCATTCGGTTTTGCGTTCGATTCCTCTTCATGTTTTTACTCTACGATGTCAAATTCCTTGATGACGAAAACCTCTTCCAGGTTCTCCAGGTCGGCGGAGGGCCGGAGGACGGCGTACAGCTCCACGCCGGAGGAGGTGGTCTCCACCCGCTCCACCGTGCCGATCACCAGCCCGGAGGGGTAGACGCCCCCCAGCCCGGAGGTCAGCACCTCATCTCCAACGGCGATAGCCGAATCGGTACTCAGATAGGACAGGCGGCAAGCTCCCTCCAGCATCAGGGTCAGATCGCCCTCCAGCAGTCCATCCTCCCCGGTGGAAAAGACCAGAGCGCCCATGGAGGTATCCGGGTCGATGATGGTGACCACGGTGGACCAGTTGGTCCCCGCCTCTCCGATGACCCCCACCAGATAGCCGGCCTCGGTGATGACACAGTCGCCCTCCTCTATTCCCTGGGCAGTGCCCTTGCTGATGGTCAGGGTGGCGGACCAGCTGGTGACGCTGCGCCCGGTGACGGTGGCGGACTCAAAGACGAAGTCGGAGCGCTTTTCCCGCAGCTCCAGCAGTTCCCGGAGGCGTTCGTTCTCCTCCAGCGCCTCGGTGGCCTCCCGGTTCTCCTCCTCCAGCTGGGCCACCTGGAGCCTGAGGGCCTCGTTTTCTTCCTTCAGCGACTCATACTCGGTGGCATAGTCCCAGATGCCCTCCGCCCAGGAGGTCACCGCTGTGGCGACCGCCCGGAAGGGGGTGGCGATGATGCCCGCCAGGTCGGTGAGCGGGTCCATGGGCATCAGGGCGGTGACGATAGACACCGCCGCCGTCAGCAGCAGGGCGACGATGAGCACGGCAAAGCCGTTTTTTTGCAGGAATTTCCTCATGGCGAACCGACCCCGTCCCGGCAGCTTATCCCAGCGTCCGGACGCCGAAGGTCTCCAGCATCCGGCTCAGGCGGCAGACCGGCAGGCCCACCACGTTGCAGTAATCTCCCTGAATGCCCTCTACCAGCACGGCACCACGGCCCTGGATGCCGTAGGCCCCGGCCTTGTCCATCGGCTCTCCGGTGGCGATGTAGGCCCGGATCTCCCGGTCGGAGAGGGGGCGGAACCGGACCAGGGTAGTCTCATGCTCACACAGAGCCTGCCCGTCCCGAAGAACGGCCACGCCGGTATGGACGGCATGAGTCTCCCCGGAGAGGAGCTGGAGCATCCGGTAGGCGTCTGCCTCGTCCTGGGGCTTTCCCAGCACCTCCCCGTGAAGGGCCACCACCGTATCGGCGGCGATGATCAGGTTGCCCGCCGCCGTCCGGGCGGCCACCTCCCGGCCCTTGTTCAGAGCCAGCGTCTCCACCAGATGCTCCGGCGTCAGCTCTGCGGACATATCCTCCTGGCCCCTGGCGGGGAGAACGGTGAAATCAGTAATGCCCATCTGCTCCAGCAGCGCCCGCCGCCGGGGAGATTGGGATGCTAAAATAATCGACATGATCGTATTCTCCTTTATTACTACCCACTACCCACTAACCACTAGTCGCTAATCACTCACTACCGCCCGGTGGAGCCGAAGCCACCGCCGCCCCGTTCCGTCTCATCCAGGGTATCCGTCTGTACCAGCTCCGCCTGAATCACCGGGACGACGGCCATCTGGGCGATGCGGTCGCCCGGCTGCACCGTGAAATCGGCGTCGCCGGAATTGTACAATCCCACCTTGATCTCTCCCCGGTAGTCGCTGTCGATGACTCCCACGCAGTTGCCGGGGATGATGCCGTGGCGGACGGCCAGCCCGGAGCGGGCAAAGATCAGGGCCACGTAGTCCGGAGAGGGGAGGGCGATGGCGATGCCGGTGGGGATGAGGGCTCTCCCGCCCCGGGGGATGGTCACCGGCTCCTCCAGACAGGCGTGGAGGTCCATGGCGGCGGCTCCCGCGCTGGCGTAGTAGGGGGCGGGGATCTCCCGTCCGATCTTGGGAGAGAGGGCTTTCCAGTTCAGCTTCATGGCAGTTACCTCATTTTTTATCTGTTTTGCCGGAAGGGTTTACTCCACTCCCCGGAAGTACAGCCCCCGGGTGATGTCGGAGGGCTCGACGCTCCCGCGGCCCTGATACCGCTCCAGGATGGTGACGCACTCCCGGGGATTTTCGGTGGTAAAGCTCAGCCGCGCGGCCCACAGGCCCAGGCGCTGCCAGCTCTCCGGCTTGTCCGCCAGGAAGAGCTTTTTGGAGTTGAGGATCTCGTTCCGGCAGCCCCAGGCGGGGAGCACCGGGAACCGGGCCCCGGTGCGGTCGGTGAGGATGTTGGTCCCCTGACAGCCGCACCGGCCCGTCCGGTTTTTGATGATGCAGTTCTGGGTGATCATCAGGGGGAGACGGCCGTAGACGATGAGCTCCGTATCCAGGGGCTTGCTTACATCCCGCACCTGGGCGAGCCGCTGCTCAAAGGACAGGGTGGCGGAGATGAGGCCCATCTCCTTGAATTGCTCCAGCGTCTCCCCATTGTAGACGCCCAGGCCGAAATCCCCCCGGGGGGCGAAGTCCAGATTCAGTGCCAGGGTCAGCGCCCCCAGCTCCCCCACCAGAGCGGTGGTGATCCCCATCTCCCGCACCTGCTCCAGCTGACGGGTCAGCTTGCCCCGCTCGCTGTCCCAGCAGATCCGGGGCAGGGCGGCGCAGACCTCGACAGAGCGCTCCATGGCGATTTCCACCATGGTCCGGTTGTTGAGGATCTCCTCCGGGGAGAGGTAGATGACCTGGGGCTTTTGCTCCAGCAGACCCCGGGTCAGCTGGGCTCCCTTGCGCAGGGAGACGGTAAAGACGGGGGCCTCCTCCCGGCCCTTCTGTCGGGGGGCAGGAACGAACTGCCCTGACCTGCGCTCCGGAGGACGGATGCGCCGGACGTTCAGATCGTCCAGCACACGCCGGCGCAGA
>JAJQHP010000175.1 GCA_021199695.1 Clostridiales bacterium | reverse complement strand
AAACTCAATCGCCTTTTTCTATGCCCTGGTCTCACATCTATTGTAAAGCTACAGTATCAATGAATAAATTCACACATCGTACATTGACGGACGGGGGAGGGGAATGGTAAAATGGGGAGAAATCAAAATGGGAGAACAGGACTATGTGGATTGCAGACCGCTGGAAAGACTATGAGCTGATCGACTGCGGCGGCGGGGAAAAGGTGGAACGATGGGGGAAGACGGTGCTGGTGCGCCCCGACCCCCAGGCCATCTGGAACACCCCCAGAGAGCGCCGGGAGTGGAAGCGCCCCGACGGACGGTATCACCGCTCCAGCTCCGGGGGCGGACACTGGGACAAGGGCCGTATGCCCGAACGGTGGCAGGTGCGGTATGACGAGCTGACCTTCCAGGTGGGGGCTATGAACTTTAAGCACACAGGGCTGTTCCCGGAGCAGGCGGTGAACTGGGACTTTGCCAGGGAGATGATCCGCTCCGCCGGACGGCCGGTGCGGGTGCTGAATCTGTTCGCCTACACCGGCGGGGCCACGGTGGCCTGCGCCGCCGCCGGAGCCCAGGTGTGCCATGTGGACGCCGCCAAGGGGATGGTGGCCTGGGCGCGGGAGAACGCCGCCCTCTCCGGGCTGCCCGACGCTCCCATCCGCTGGATCGTGGACGACTGCGGCAAGTTCGTGGAGCGGGAAATCCGCCGGGGCCATCGGTACGACGCCATCATCATGGACCCGCCCTCCTACGGCCGGGGGCCCTCCGGGGAGGTCTGGAAGCTGGAGGACAGCCTCTATCCCTTCCTGGAGCGGGCGGTGCAGCTTTTGAGCGACCGGCCCCTGTTCTTCCTCATCAATTCCTATACCACCGGCCTGGCCCCCTCCGTGCTGGGCTACCTGCTGGACGTGCTGGTGACGCCAAAGCACGGGGGCCGTACGGAGTGCGGCGAGCTGGGTCTGCCGGTGACGGCTACCGGACTGGTGCTGCCCTGCGGCTCCGCGGGCCGGTGGATCGCAGACAGGAGATAACATGGAACAGAAAAACATCATCGAGATAAAGGACGTTACCTTCCAGTATCCGGACGTGCCGGAGGGGTCGAACCTGGTGCTGGACGGGGTGAACCTGTCCATCGAACAGGGGAGCTTTGTGGCCATCCTGGGTCACAACGGCTCGGGCAAGTCCACCCTGGCAAAGCACATGAACGCGGTCTATCTCCCCAACGGAGGGACCGTCTATGTGGACGGCATGGACACCGCCGACGAAACATATCTGCTGGACATCCGGCGGACGGTGGGCATGGTGTTCCAGAACCCGGACAACCAGATCGTCGCCAACGTGGTGGAGGAGGATGTGGCCTTCGCCCCGGAGAACCTGGGGGTGCCCTCCGCCGAGATTCAGCAGCGGGTGGACGAGGCCCTCCGCATCGTGGGCATGAGCAAGTATGCCCAGCACGCCCCCCATCTGCTGTCCGGCGGGCAGAAGCAGCGGGTGGCCATCGCCGGGGTCATCGCCATGCAGCCCCGGTGCATCGTCCTGGACGAGCCCACGGCCATGCTGGACCCCATTGGCCGCCAAGAGGTCATGGAGACCATCCTCCGCCTGAACCGGGAGCGGGGCACCACCGTGGTGCTGATCACCCACCACATGGACGAGGCGGCCCAGGCCCAGCGGCTGGTGGTGATGGACCACGGCAAAATCGTGGCCGACGGCCCGCCCAAAACGGTGTTTCAGGACGTGGAGGGCATCCGCCGGCTGGGGCTGACGGTGCCGGACACGGTGGGGCTGCTCTATGAGCTGAAACAGCGGGGCATAGATGTGCCGCTGGACGCCCTCAGTGAGGACGAATGTGCCGATGCCATTGTGGCGGCGCTGCGCCAGGGAAAGGACGAATGAGTTGGAACCAGTGATTGAAACCCGAAAGCTGTGCTGCACCTACAGCATCGGCACCCCCTTTGAGCATAAAGCGCTGATCGACGTGGATTTCCGGGCCTACCCCGGAGAGTATATGGGCATCATCGGCCACACCGGCTCTGGCAAGTCCACCCTGATCCAGCACCTGAATGGCCTGTTGAAGCCCACCTCCGGCCAGGTGCTGGTGGACGGGGAGGACATCTGGGAGACCAAGGAGCGCACCCACGCCGCCCGGTTCAAGGTGGGGCTGGTGTTCCAGTACCCGGAGTATCAGCTCTTTGAGAACACGGTGTATGAGGACATTGCCTTCGGCCCCAAGAACATGAAGCTGCCGGAGGATGAGATTGACCGCCGGGTACACGAGGCGGCCTACTTTGTGGGCCTCCGGGACGACCTGCTGCAAAAAAGCCCCTTTGAGCTGTCCGGCGGCCAGAAGCGCCGGGTGGCCATCGCCGGGGTCATCGCCATGGAGCCCAAGGTGCTGATTCTGGACGAGCCCACGGCGGGGCTGGACCCGGCGGGCCGGGACGGGGTGCTGAAAAACATCCGCAACTATCACGACGCGAAGAACGCCACTGTCATCATCGTCTCCCACTCCATGGAGGATGTGGCCAGGATGGTGGACCGAGTGGTGGTGGTGAACGACGGACGGCTCCCCTTTGACGGCACCCCCCGGGAGGTGTTCTCCCACGGGGACGAGCTGCGGGCCATGGGGCTGAACACCCCCCAGCTGACCCGGCTGTTCCAGAAGCTGAAGGCCAGGGGCCTGCCGGTGGAGGACAATATTTACACCATGGAGGAAGCGGTGGCCGCCCTGACCGCCCTGAAAAACGGACAGTGATTCCGCCAAACGGAACCCTGACCCCCATCTGATTGAGATAAGGAGGCCCGCCCATGACTGCAACGGATTCCCTGAAGCATCTGCTCTGGCTGAGCCAGACCCTGGATACCCAGACAGCCTGGCAGGTCTACACCCACTTCGGCTCCGCTTCCGGGGCCTACTATGGGGACAGGCGCGATTACCGTCTGCTGCCCTTCCTCCAGGCCCGGCAGATCGCCCTGCTGGAGGACAAGTCCCTGCGCCGGGCAGAGGAGATTCTGGCGGACTGCCAGGAACAGGGCATTCAAATCGTCACCATCCAGGACGCCGTCTATCCTGTCTCGTCTACACATCTCCGAGCCCACGAGACCTCTCTCCCTCTCGTAGGCCGT
>JAJQHP010000148.1 GCA_021199695.1 Clostridiales bacterium | reverse complement strand
GAACGTCTGCTGAGGGCGGAGGAAGCTCTGGAGGCGTGCTGAAAGGGAGGGGCAATCATACCATAAAGGCATCACCGCATCAATCATGTTATAATGTTGAAAGATTTGCAGGAAAACCCAGGAGGGATAGATATGGACAAGCAACGCGCGAAAGAAATACTGGCAACGCTGGCAGATGGGGTCAACCCGGTCACCGGGGAAGTTCTTCCCGCCGGTGACAGCTGTAACCAGGTGGAGGTGGTCCGCGCCCTGTATGCCGCAGTCGATGCGCTGACGCAGCCTGCTTCCCGCCCCAAACCGACGCCTGCCAACGCGGGAAAGCCGTGGACCCAGGAGGAGCTGGACCAGCTGGCGGATGAGTTTGAGACGGGCATGAAAATATCGGAAATGTCCCAGATACACGGCCGGACCCAGGGCGGAATCGAAGCGAAGCTGGTCCAGATCGGCAAGCTGAATCTCCGCTCCGGATGGCGTTCCTGACGCGCGTTCGCGTCCGTTCTGTGGGGTGAGGCTGCCGGGTAAGCGGCTGTCTCTGCGTTTCTTCTACAGCTCAAACCGCAGACCGGTGAACAGCCGGTGGACCCGCCCGCCCAGGCGGCTGCGGAGCTTGTCAAGCCCCGGCGCGCCGGTGCAGTGACCGGTGTAGATCTGCCCGACGCCCTCCCGCCGGAAGAGGTCACAGAGTTCGTCCACCTCTCCGTCCGAAAAGGTGCAGATCTCTCTGCCGTCCCGTTTGCCCCTCATGTGCAGACCACCCACATAGGCGGAGACACGCCTCTGTCCGCAGGCGGCCCTGGCCTCCCGGATGATGGGGGCGGCCCCTGCGTGGGAGCAGCTGTTGAAGATGACCAGGCCGTCGGGGGCGTCGATCACCAGGCTCTGCTCGTGGGCGAAATCGTCGGGGACGATGCCGCCGTCCTGCCGCCGGTACAGCCCGGCCCTCCGCCCGACCCGGTCCAGGCCCTCGGTGGTGTGGGGGACGAGAAACACCCCGGGCAGGATCTCGCAGACGCCGTCCACGGGGAGGAACCGCTCCCGGTGGGCTGCCACGTCCTGGGGCACGCCGATCCGGTGCATCCCACCGGCGGCGGAGAGATAGTCCTCCAGCGCCCCCGGCCGGGCGTACACCCTTGCAGCCGGGTCCCGGAGAAAGAGCCGGGAAAACCCGCCGGAGTGGTCATAGTGTCCGTGGGACAGGACGCAGGCGTCCAGGCCGACCAGGGAAATGCCCAGGTTGTCCGCGTTTTGGCAAAAGGCGTCGGTGCTGCCTGCATCCAGCAGGAGCCGCCTCCCGCCGTACTCGATGAAAAGACTCAGCCCATGCTCGCAGGCAAGGTCGCTGTTCGACGTGTTCTCGACCAGCACGACGACTTGAATGTTCCGGCCCATCATGGCCCTCCTTTTCATAGATTTCCTGCTTGACAGACGAACCGGCTGCCGGGATGCCCCGACAGCCGGTTTTGTTGATCGTCAGTGACGATGCGCTCAGCACTTCTCGAAGATGGTGGCGACGCCCATGCCGCCGCCGATGCAGAGGGTAGCCAGACCCTTCTGGGCCTCGGGGCGCTTCTGCATCTCGTGGAGCAGGGTGACGATGATCCGTGCGCCGGAGGCTCCCACGGGATGGCCCAGAGCGATGGCGCCGCCGTTGACGTTGACCTTGCTCATGTCAAAGTGCAGCTCCCGGGCCACGGCCACGGACTGAGCTGCGAAGGCCTCGTTGGCCTCGATGAGGTCCATATCGTCGATGGTCAGGTTGGCCTTTTTCAGCGCCTGACGGGTGGCGGGGACAGGGCCGACGCCCATGATCTTGGGGTCCACGCCGCCCTGACCGTAGGAGATCAGCTTGGCCATAGGCTTGAGACCGTACTTCTCCACCGCCTCGGCGGAGGCCAGGACGATGGCGGCGGCGCCGTCGTTGATGCCGGAGGCGTTGGCGGCGGTGACCCGGCCGGTCCCGTCGGACGCCACCTCCTGGATGCCGTCCGTCTCAAAGGTCATAGTGACCTTGTCGGCGGAGCCGTCGGCGGTGGTGGGGAAGCAGGGCTTCAGCTTGGACAGGCCCTCGGCGGTGACGCCCGCCCGGGGGAACTCGTCCACCTTGAAGTCCACCACCTGGCGCTTGACCTTGACGGGGACGGGGACGATCTCGTCCTCAAACCGGCCGGACTTCTGGGCAGCCTCGCACTTCTGCTGAGAGGAGGCGGCGAACTCGTCCAGCTCCTGGCGGGTGATGCCCCAGATGTCGCAGATGTTCTCGGCGGTGGAGCCCATGTGGTAGTTGTTGAACACATCCCACAGGCCGTCGTTGACCATGGTGTCCACCATGGTGGTGTTGAACATCCGTGCGCCGCCACGGGCGGTGGGGACGGCGTAGGGAGCCATGGTCATGTTCTCGGTGCCGCCGGCGACCACGATCTCGGCGTCCCCGGCGGTGATGGCCCGGGCCCCCTCGATGACGCTCTTCATGCCGGAGCCGCAGACCATACCCACAGTGTAGGCGGGGACCTCCATGGGGATGCCTGCCTTGAGGGAGACCTGACGGGCCACGTTCTGGCCCTGGGCGGCGGTGAGGATGCAGCCGAACATGACCTCGTCCACGTTCTCCGGGGCGACGTTGGCCCGCTTCAGGGCCTCCTTCACCACGATCGCGCCCATGTCGGCGGGCTTGACGTTGGACAGGGAGCCCTGGAACTTGCCGATGGCAGTCCGGCAGCAGTTGACCACATAGATATCCTTCATACTGATGACCTCCGTGTTTCATTCATAGTTTGGCGGATGGAAGATTGTTTATTCTTTAACGATACGATTATAGTCCCCTCTGCGGGAAAGTGCAATAGGGAAGCGAAAGATTTGATAAAAATTTCACACACTGTTTGCACTCTGTTTTTGTGACAAATGTGAGGTGCGCTCTCCGGGATGTCAGGCGGCGGACGAGGCGCCCCCGGGAGGGCCTTTTGTGCTTTTGCCCAGAATCCGGGGGCAAAGTTGCCAAAAATTTAACAATGAATTCACGTTTTCCTCTTGCGTCCCGGGGACAAAGCGAGTATACTACAGTCGAACGTTAAAAAAATAACGAATCCACTTTCAGTATTCCCACAACGCTGAGGAGGAA
>JAJQHP010000043.1 GCA_021199695.1 Clostridiales bacterium | reverse complement strand
CATCAAGAAGGAGAACCGCGGCCGCATCGCGGTCATGGGCCGGGCGGTGCTCCCCGCCCGATTGAAGGAGGAGCTGGCGGGGCTGGAGCAGACCATCCTCTCCGGCGGCGACCTGGACGCCGACCCCAGGACCGCCTCCCACGCGGGCTGGGCCAGAGCGGTCGTGATGGGCGGACACCCCGAGCTGAACGCCCACAACTGCGGCGACATCCTCCGGCTGGAGGTGGGCAGGGTCTTTGCCGCCGTCCTGGAGGATGCCGGGGTGTACAAGCGCACCGACGAGGGCCGGGAGGCGTTTCTGCGGTTCGTGGCGGCGCTGTAAATTTTGTCTCCATCTGCGAGGGAGACGAAGGCCGCATCAGTGAAGCGCTTATCGTATTCGCCGAAACATTGGAACATGATAAGAGCGCCTGCTGCTCTCCCTCAGTCGCCTTACGGCGACAGCTCTACCGCTTTGCGGCACTTCGCCTCAAAGAGGGAGCCAAGGAAGGACGAATCGGCTCCCCGCACTACGGAAAAAGGATTTGCCTTTTACCCCGGCCCATGTTACAATAACCAGTAATATGTGCGCAGACGACAAGACTGCGCCGGACAAACAGAAGGAGAGAATACCCATGGCCTGTTTTTTGGTACCCACCACTGAGGCGGTGGTCATCACGGTGGCGACCCACGTCATCAACAACCACGAGAAGAAGGCGGCGGCCCGGCCCCGCACGGAGAGAAGGCTGGAGGGGCAGCACAACGGTCCCGCCATCCCCTGGAGCCGGAAGCTGAGCTGGCTGTCCGAGATGCTGTGGGGCGGCTCTCTGCTGCTGGCCTTTGAGCACCTGTGGCACGGGGAGATCGTCCCCTGGTTCCCCTTCCTGACGGCGGCCTCCGACCCGGCCGGCACGGCAGAGATGCTCCAGGAGATGGGCTCGGTGGGCGTGCTCATGGCCCTGATCGTCACGGGGGTCTGGGGGACCATGGTGGCCGCCGCCGAGTGCATCGCCAAGCGGGAGGATGAAATCACTCCCGCCGCAGAGTGAGGACGGCGGTATGACCCTGCTGCTCACCGTCCTTGCCGCCGTGTACGCCACCGTCCGGTGGTATACCCGCAGGGACGACACCATGCACCTGGGGGCCCTGTGCCTGATGCTGTGGGGGGCCTCCCTGATGTGGCTGGCGGACGCCGTCTTTGAGTACGCCGAGCTGGGGGCGGACTACTTCACTCCGGCCCTGGAGGACATGGCGAACGACGCCTTTCTGGGGCTGTCCGTCATTGCCCTGGCCCTGGTGGTCTGGCTGGTCATCGTCCTGGTCAGAGACTCCCGGGGCACTGTCCGGAGGATGCTCACCCGGAAAAAGTAAAGAAATCCCGTCGGCCCAAACCGACGGGATTTTGCATTTGTATAGAGAAAAGAGCCCTTACAGCTGCCGGAACTCCCGCACCGCCCGGGCGATGTCCGGGGCGCAGAACACGGCGCTGCCCGCCACCAGAAGGGTGGCCCCGGCCTGGGCGCACTGGGGGGCGGTGGAGCCCAGCTTGACCCCGCCGTCCACCGAGAGGTCGGGATGAATCCCCCGCCGGGCGCACTCGGCCCGGAGGGCGCGGAGCTTGTCCAGGGCCCGGGGGTCGAAGGACTGGCCCCCCTGTCCCGGCTCCACCCCCATGACCAGCACCAGGGCCAGCCGGTCCAGCCAGGGGAACACCGCCTCCGCCGGGGTGTTGGGGCTGACAGACAGCCCGGCCCCCCGTCCGGCGGCGTGGATCACGTCCAGGACGGCGTCGATGTCGTCCTCCGTCTCCACGTGGAAGGTGAGCAGGTCGGCTCCCGCGTCCAGAAAGGCGGGGGCGTATTTCAGGGGATGGGTGATCATAAGATGCACGTCCAGCACTGCCGAACCCAGCCCATTGCGGAGAGAGCGCAGCACTGGCAGGCCAAAGGAGATGTTCTCCACAAAATGGCCGTCCATCACGTCAAAATGGATCATATCGGCTCCGGCGTCCAACGCTGTCCGGCACTGCTCCCCCAGACGGGTGAAGTCTGCCGACAGGATCGAGGGGCTGATTTTCATGGTTTGGCTGCCTCCCATTTACTGACTGAACCGGTGGTTCGTTCCGGGAAAACATCATACGATATTCGGGGGACGCTGTCAAGGAAAATCGAAAGACGGGGACAAGATTCCATCAACCTACTATAAAAATATGTTGAAATCCCGTCCCAAAGGGCGTATAGTAGAGCAAACGACGGCATTGCCGCCAAAAAGGAGCGAATACAGATATGATCACCAGAGACGAGGCGTTTGCCCTGTTGAAAGAGTACAACCAGGAGCCGTTTCACATCCGTCACGCCCTGACGGTGGAGGGCGTCATGCGCTGGTATGCCCGGGAGCTGGGCTACGGAGACGAGGAGGACTTCTGGGGCATCGTGGGCTTGCTCCACGACCTGGATTTCGAGCGGTATCCCGACCAGCACTGCATCAAGAGCCAGGAGATCATGCGCCAGCGTGGACTGGGCGAGCGGCTGATCCACGCCACCGCCAGCCACGGCTGGAACCTGACGGTGGACATCAAGCCGGAGCACGAGATGGAAAAGGTGCTCTACGCCGCCGACGAGCTCACCGGCCTGATTTACGCCGCCTGCCTGATGCGTCCCTCCAAGAGCGTCCAGGACATGGAGGTCAAGAGCCTGAAAAAGAAGTACAAGGACAGGAAGTTTGCCGCGGGCTGCTCCCGGCAGGTCATCGAGGACGGAGCCGCCCTCCTGGGCTGGGACCTGGCGGACCTGCAGCGGCGGACCATCGAGGCCATGCGGGCGGACGAGGCGGCCATCAACGCCTATTTTGACGCTCAGAACTAAGTCTCATCATCCATCCGGGCGACGACCTGCTCATAGTCCTCATAGCTGTACAGCACATTGAGCACCTCCAGCAGGCCGTTGGCGGTCAGCCGCTGGGGCAGCTCCAGCCGGCTTTTCAGCCGCTCCCGTCGGGCGGCGCTGTCCGGCCGGCCGGTGAGGCCGTCCCGGAAAAAGTCCGCCTTGGTGATCTCCCGGCGGGGGAGGGGGGCGGCCTCGTCCTCGTCCAGGATGGTGGCCCCCGCCCGGCGGAGGGCGGCCTCCAGCACCTCCGGACG
>JAJQHP010000205.1 GCA_021199695.1 Clostridiales bacterium | reverse complement strand
CCCAGGTAGAGATGGGGGAGGAGATCCGCTTCTGCACCGGCATGGGGGAGCTGGACCGGGTGCTGGGGGGCGGCGCCGTCAAGGGCTCCTTCGTCCTGGTGGGCGGCAGCCCCGGCATCGGGAAATCCACCCTGATGCTCCAGATCTGCGACACCCTCTCCGCCTCCTATCGGGTGCTGTACGTCTCTGGAGAGGAGTCCGCCCGGCAGATCAAGCTCCGGGCCCAACGGCTGGGCGTCGCGGGGGAGGGGATGTACCTGCTGGCGGAGACCAACCTGAACCAGGTCCTCAGCAGCGTAGACGAGGTAAAGCCGGATATCCTGGTGGTGGACTCCATCCAGACTATGTATCAGGACGGGTCGGAGTCTCTGCCCGGCAGCGTGGCCCAGGTGAAGGCCTGTGCCATGAGCCTGATGGAGCTGGCCAAGGGCAACGGCATCACCGTCTTTGTCATCGGCCACATCAACAAGGAGGGCTCCATCGCCGGGCCCAAGGTGCTAGAGCACATCGTGGACTGCGTGCTGTCCTTTGAGGGAGAGCAGAATCTGGTCTACCGCATCCTCCGGGCCACCAAGAACCGGTTCGGGGCCACGGACGAGATCGGCGTCTTTGAGATGCTGGACTCCGGCCTCCGGGAGGTACCCAACCCCTCGGAGATGCTACTATCCGGCCGACCTGCCGGAACACCGGGGAGCTGCGTCACCTGCGTCATGGAGGGGGTGCGCCCTGTTCTGGCGGAGGTCCAGGCCCTGGTGGCCCCCAGCAGCTTCGCCGTCCCCCGGCGCACCAGCAACGGTATCGACTACAACCGCTCCATGCTGCTCCTGGCCGTGCTGGAAAAGCGGGGCGGCCTCCGCATCGGCGGCTGTGACGCCTATATCAACGTGGTGGCGGGCCTGAACCTGAACGAGCCTGCGGCGGATCTCGCGGCGGTGCTGGCCCTGGCCTCCAGCTTCCGGGACCGCCCGGTGCCGGACGACCTGGCCGCCGTGGGAGAGGTGGGCCTGACGGGGGAGATACGCAGCGTCAGCGTCCTGGGCCAGCGGCTGTCGGAAATTCACCGTCTGGGCTTCCACAAGTGCCTGGTCCCCGCCAGAGGGATCAAGGACATCGACATCCCGGGGATGCAGCTCATCCCGGTGCGCAACATCCGGGAGGCGCTGGCGGTGCTGGCGTAAGCGCAGAACGGAGGGGCGCGTATGAAGGAGAAATATATCCGTCAGTCGGAGCTGCGGGCCTTCCTGCGAAAGCAGGTCGTCCTGAGCAGACGCCGGGCCAGAGCGGCGTTAGAAATGAATCGGGACGCGCTGATGGACGAGGCTGCCGTGGATGAAAAGGCGGCCATTCTGCTCCAGCGGGCCGAGGAGGAGATGATCGTAGAGGTGTGGCGCTGGGCGTCGGAAAACAGCAGTATGGGCGATCTGGTGCTGTTTACGGGCGAAGGGCCCGGTGTGTCGGGAAAGAACTCAGAATGAAAAAACACATCAGACCGTCTGTTTTGCCATGCCGTTCTTGACAGAAACCCGCCGTTGTGGTATGCTGGACCTAATCAAACAAGGAACAGGAGGCAGGGGACTCCGCCTGAGAGAAGCGGCTGCGAAGCGAGAGGCCGCTTTTTCCCAAAATACAAACCTGAACAAAATAAAAATTTTGTTCAGGTTGAGGGAGGTGAAAACCGCTCTCACCAGGCCGGGAGACCCCTGATTTTGACTATGGACTACCGAGAATTTGCGTCGCCCTTGCTGTGCGACTTTTTATCCTATCATGAGACGGTAAAAGGCCATTCCAATCTCACCGTGGACGAATACTGTCTTGATCTGCGGAGCTTTTTCCGTTATATGAAGCGGCTCAAGCGGGTCGTCCCACGGGATATGCCGGAAAACGAGATCCCCATCGACGACGTGGACATCGACTTTATCCGCCAAATTTCCCTGAGCGACGTCTACAGCTATCTGTCCTACTTAAACCGGGAAAAAGGTCTCAACGAGGCGTCCCGGGCCAGAAAGATCTCCGCCATCCGTTCGCTGTTCAAATACCTGACCGTCAAGACCCACAAGCTGGAGGAAAATCCCATCCAGGACCTGGACTCGCCGAAGATCCGGAAATCGCTGCCCAGATACCTGACCCTGGAGGAATCCGTCCGGCTGCTCAACTCGGTTCAGGGCAAAAATCAGGAGCGGGATTACTGTATTCTGGTGTTCTTCCTGAACTGCGGTCTGCGTATTTCCGAGCTGGTGAACCTGAATCTGTCCAGCATCCAGGGCAACACCGTCCGTGTGCTGGGCAAAGGCAATAAAGAACGGATTTTGTACTTAAATGACAGCTGTGTGGACGCTTTGGAGAACTATTTGGTGGTCAGAAACGGTATGACCCTGATCGATCCGGAGGCTTTGTTTGTCAGCAATCAGAGAAAGCGCATTTCTAAAAGTGCTGTTCATTTGATGATCAAAAACGCCCTGGCCGCCGCCGGGCTGGACCCCAGCCTCTATTCCGCCCACAAGCTCCGTCATACCGCCGCGACGCTGATGCTCCAGAACGGCGTGGATGTCCGCACCCTGCAAGAGGTTTTGGGCCACGACCACCTGAACACGACCCAAATCTATACCCACGTCAGCAACGAAAATCTGGCTGACGCCGCGGAGATGAACCCCCTGGCCCATATCAAGGGAAAGAAATGACATCAAATCCTGTTGCGCAAAAAGCGCGCAGAGCAGACCTTTGAATCTTCTGCTCTGCGCTGTTTTTGTTCATTGATCAGAGGATAATGCAGATCAGCCCTCCGGTCCCCTCGTTGATGATGCGCTCCAGAGTCTCCCGGAGCTTGACCCGGGCGTCCTCTGGCATCCGGGTCAGCTTCCCCTGGAGGTCTTCGTTGACCAGCTCGTGGAAGGACTTCCCGAAAATGTTGGACTCCCAGATTTTTTGGGTGTCCCCCTCAAACTCCTGGAGCAGATAGTGGATCATCTCCTCGCTCTGCTTCTCGCTGCCCACGATAGGCGAGAGGACCGTCTCGATGTCCGCCCTCAGCATATGGATGGAGGGGGCACTGGCCTTGAGACGGACGCCATAACGTCCTCCCTGCCGCATGATCTCCGGCTCCTCCAGGGTCAGCTCATCCATGGATGGGACAACGATGCCGTAGCCGTTCTCCCGGACCTCCCGGAGCGCATCGCTCACCTTGTCATACTCCCGTTTGACCGTGGCAAGCTGGGTCAGGAGCTGGATCAGATCGCCGTCGTCGCCCACGGCAAAGCCGGACTGCTGGCTCAGCGTCTCGTAGAACAGCCCTCTCGGGACCTCTACGGTGGCCTGGACCACTCCCCTGCCCAGGTCTACCCCGGTCATCTCGCACCGGCTGACGCTCTCACAGGCCCCCAGCTGGGCCAGGCTGTCCCGCACCTGCCGGATACGGCTGATCTGCCCGCCCACGGTTTGAATGGACTGGTAAAGCCCAGACTTGATGGGGTGGTCGTAGGGCAGGGCGTCTACCCAGGAGGGCAGGAACAACTCCAGCTCCTGCAACGGGAACTCATAGAGGACGGACTGGATGATCTGGGTCACATCCTGCTCCCGAAGCTCCAGGCAGTTCACCGGCAGACAGCTGACCTCATATCGGGAGGAGAGGTCCGAAGCGATGGCCCTCGCCCGGTCGGAACCCGGCTCCTGGGAGTTGAGCAGCACCAGGAAGGGCTTGTTCAGCGCCTTCAGCTCCTGAATGACCCGCTCCTCCGCCTCCAGATAGTCCTCCCGGGGGATTTCGGTGACGGTGCCGTCGGTGGTCACGACGATGCCGATGGCGGAGTGCTCGGCGATGACCTTTCTGGTCCCCAGCTCGGCGGCCTCCGCCATGGAAACCTCGTGGTCGAACCAGGGCGTGGTGACCATTCGCGGGCTGCCGTCCTCCGTCTGACCCACGGCACCGGCCACCAGATAGCCCACCGAGTCGATCAGCCGGACGGAGAACCGGACGCCCCCCTCCAGCTCCACCTGAGCGGCCTCCTCCGGGACGAACTTTGGCTCGGCGGTCATAATGGTGCGGCCGCTGCCGGACTGGGGCAGCTCATCTCTGGCCCGCTCCCGGCGATAGACATTTTCGATGTTCGGGATCACCAGCGTCTCCATAAAACGTTTGATGAAGGTGGACTTTCCCGTCCGGACCGGCCCTACGACGCCGATATAGATGTCCCCTTCCGTCCGCTGGGCGATCTCCTCATAGAGCTTGACGTGTTCCATCTGACCCCTCCCTTACCGCTTCCGGGGGATGAGCAGCATCTGCTCCCCAAGCGGCTGATCCTCCGCCAGACCGTTGGCCGCACAGATCTCCTGACAGGTGGTGGAGCAGCGCTTGGCGATGTCCCACAGGGACTCTGACGGGGCGGGACGGCGCAGCACCACAGAGGGCTGTCCGGCGTGCTCGTGTGGGTGCTCTCTGTCCACCTCCAGCCCTGTCAATCCGGGTATCTCCGTCTCCTGTACGGTCTGGAGATACAGCGCGATCGAACCCCGCAGTTCCACACCGGCTGCGGCAGGCAGAGCCTCCATCTGGAGCAGCGTGCAGCCGCATCGGAGCCGCTGCTCCGGCAAACAGGACGGCTGGAGAGAGACAGAAAAGGAGCGCAAAACGGAAAACGGGGTCCCCTCCTCATCCAGGCAGAGGGTGGTGGCGGAGACAGGGACGGTCACGGTATACTGGCTGTCCTCCCTGGCGATCTGGGCCAGTCCCAGCTCTCCGTGGCAGTCCAGCACGGTCTGAATGCTCCGCTCACAGGGGACAAACTCCCGGACAGGCTGCCGGGATTCCTCCTGGCTCTGCCGACAGACGGTCCACTGCTCTGTATGCAGCTCTGTGGGATAATAGACGCTGTATGCGTCGGTCATCAGCTCCAGGGGGATCCGCTCCCCAAAGACCGCCTGGGCACACAGCTCCAGGGTAATGGGCAGAGTACGCCCATCACCGGAGAGGGGACCCGTCTGCCAGCTCTGGAGCTGGAGCCATACCCGGTACTGGGTGCCCTCCCCCACTCCGGCGGCGTCCAGCATCTGGGAAAAGGGAAGCTCGAAGCTGTTGCAGGCCAGCCCTCCGCCCTCCTCCTGCCAAAGCGCCTGGACCCGGACGGTCCCCTTCAGCACCAGCCTGGAGCCGATCAGTCTGGCCTCGACCCAGGATGCTTCCGGCCGGAGCCGCAGCGGCACGGCCGAGACTGCCCGACCGCCGGACAGGGTCAGCTCCTCCTCCAGCACAAAGACCTTTTCCGCCGTCTGGGTCACCAGGTCGGTCTGCTCCTGCCGCTGCCTGGTTTGAATCCCCAGAGCGTCGTCGGGCTCCAGTCCGCCGCAGGTCCGAAGGGTCTGTGGCCGGTAAAGCTGCACTCTCTCGCAAATATCTGTGCGGATCAGGACCTTTCTGGGGTTCAATATCCGGGTCTCCGCTGAGGACACCCAGGCTCTGGCCATCAGTCGGGTACTGCCGTCCGCCTGGGTACATTCGCTCAGGTGCTGGAAGGGGAGCTCCGTCTCCAGCTGTTGCAGTCCGCCGCCCCCCTCCGGAATGTACAGGATCGTGACCCTCACCCGCCCCGTCACCAGAGCGCCGGTATCTGTCACCTCCCGACGGGCCAGGCAGCAGAATCCCCAGGTGTCTACCACCTGCACAATATCCGGACAGGCGTCCGGGACAATCATCTCCAGCGTCTCCTCCCTGCTGTACCCGCTGTCCTGTATCAGCTCAAGATAGTCCACACTGGTTCCGTTCCATTCAAGTTCCAAAAGGCATCCTCTCCTTTGCGCCCGGCCTGGCCGGACACGGTTCTGAAAGAGAGTATGCGCCAGCGGCGTCCTTCATTCCCTGGAATCCATATGAAACACCAGCTTGAGCAGACCGGAGAGAAATTTTGGCGACCGCAAAATGATGATCTTCATGACCGTGCCCCCTTCCCTGCGCAGTATCACCGGGACAGGCAGAAAAACCGCCCCTCTGGATACCCTGTTATTACAGGATATGCAGAGAGGCGGCGGTTTGTGTCAGATGGATTTTTCCCGGGAGTCTGCGGTTTACTGGCAAGTGGCAGAGACGCCCGTCTCGTTGTACCAGCTCAGGCCGTTGTCGCTCTTTGCCCGGACAGTATAATAGTAGGTCATCCCGGAGACGCCGGTGGTATCGGTATAATCGGTAGCGACGCTGTCCAGGGTGGCGATCTGCGTCCAATCGGCGTCGCTCGTTCTGCGGTAAACCAGATAGGAGGTGGCTCCGCTGACCTTGATCCAGCTAATGGTAATGCCAGAGCTGGTACTATCTGCGTCATTGAGCTGTGGCACTGCGAGATAGTGGAGCAGGATTCCAGTCGTGTCGTAGCCGCCGTAATAGGTCGTTCCACTGACAGTAACGTAGGCCCGCACCGTATAATAGTAGTTGGTATCGTAGGCGGTGAGGCCGGAATCCGTATAGCTGGTATCGGTGACCGCTTTCAGGAATACCCAGCTTCCCCCTTCCGTCTTGCGAAAGACCCGGTATCCGGTAGCGTTTTCAACGGCGCTCCAGGTAATTTCAACTCCGGTGGACACTGTTGCGACGGAAGTCAGTTCGGGAGTCTCTATCCAAAGACCGGAGATGCCGCTGGCGTTATACCAGCTCATGTTCCCGTTGTTGACCGCCCGGACCGTGTAAAGATAGGTAGTCCCGCTTTTCACCGAGGTATCTGTCCATGTGGTCCCGCTGCTGACAGTGGCCATTTTGGACCAGGAGCCGCCGCTGACCTTGCGATAGACGTAATAGCTGGATGCGCCCGCCACGCTGTCCCAGGTCACTGTCAGCCCCGAGGTCGCAACCTTTACGCTCTTCAATGTGGGGGCGTCCAGATAGCAGAACGTACTGTTGGATGCAAGCGCGCCCAGGACTGTGGAGCCATTCAGGGTCGTGCAACCCCGTACCGTGTAAAGGTAGGTGGTGCCGGTGGTCAGCGTATCGGTATCGTCATACTGGGTCTTGGTGGTGGTTGCCAACAGCTTCCAGCTGCCGCCGGATATCTTGCGGTAGACACGATAGCTGGAGGCCCCATCCACACTGCTCCATTTTATGCGCACGCCGGTGGATGCGGTGGTCACAGAAGAGATCGTAGGCGCAGACAGCCACACGCCGGAGATGCCGCTGGCGTTATACCAGCTCATGTTCCCGTTGTTGACCGCCCGGACCGTGTAAAGATAGGTAGTCCCGCTTTTCACCGAGGTATCTGTCCATGTGGTCCCGCTGCTGACAGTGGCCATTTTGGACCAGGAGCCGCCGCTGACCTTGCGATAGACGTAATAGCTGGATGCGCCCGCCACGCTGTCCCAGGTCACTGTCAGCCCCGAGGTCGCAACCTTTACGCTCTTCAATGTGGGGGCGTCCAGATAGCAGAACGTACTGTTGGATGCAAGCGCGCCCAGGACTGTGGAGCCATTCAGGGTCGTGCAACCCCGTACCGTGTAAAGGTAGGTGGTGCCGGTGGTCAGCGTATCGGTATCGTCATACTGGGTCTTGGTGGTGGTTGCCAACAGCTTCCAGCTGCCGCCGGATATCTTGCGGTAGACACGATAGCTGGAGGCCCCATCCACACTGCTCCATTTAATACGCACGCCGGTGGAGGCAGTGGTCACAGAAGAGATCGTGGGCGCAGACAGCCACACGCCGGAGATGCCGCTCGTATTATACCAGCTCATCGTCTCTCCATCGGTAGCGCGAACGGTATAGGTGTAGACCGTTCCCGCCTTGGCAGTGGAATCCGTCCATGAGGTCCCGCTGCTGACGGTAGCTACCTTGGACCAGCTGCCGCCGCTGACCTTGCGATAGATGTAATAGCCGGATGCGCCCGTCACGGCTTCCCACTTGACCGTAAGGCCTCCGGTGCTGCTCGTCACTCCCGTCAAAGCGGGGATTGTCAGGTTAGAGAGGAGGATGCCAGCCGTCTGATAGCCGCCCATCACGGTCTTTCCGTTATAAGTGGCAACTGCACGGACCGTATAATAATATTTTTCGGTAGTGCTCAGGCTTTCCGTTTCGGTGTAAGAGTTTTTTGTAACGGTAGCGATCTTTGTCCAGCTCCCGGACGTTCCCACTTTCCGGTAAACAGCGTATTTCGCGGCGCCGGTCACTGTACTCCACGAAACCGTGATCCCCGCGTCTGTGCGGGAGGCGTAATTGAGCTTGACCGTGCCCAGGTACAAACCGGAGACGCCTGTCTCATCATACCAGCTTGTATTTCCGGAGACGACGGCCCGGACGGTATAGGTGTACACAGTGCCGCTGGAAGCGGTAGAATCGGAATAGGAGGTAGCACTGGCAGAGACCGTTCCTACCTTAGTCCAGCCAGTACCGGAGGACTTACGGTAGACGTAATATTTCGTTGCGTCGCTGACCGCCGTCCACTGGACCTTCATGCTGCTTCCACTCTGTGCGACGCTGACCAGGGTAGGCGCAGTGACCCGGGTCCCGGATATGCCGGAGCTACTGTAAGGGCCGTAGGCGGAGCCCTGATAGGCCCGGACCGTATAGGTATAGGTAGTGCCGGAGGCAGACGCTGCGCTGTCATAGTAGGTGACGGTGCTGCCGCTGGTGATGGTGGCGATGCACTTCCAGCTGCCGCTCTCCTTCCGAAAAACCCGATAGCCGTCCGCACCGGATACCGCCTTCCACGTCACCTTCATGCCGGTCTTATAGGAGGCGGCGGAAACCAGCTCCGGCATATCGAGCCAGGTCACCTGGAGGCCGTAGGGATCGTAATCATCCTCGGTCCCGTCGCTGATGCCGGCGATCGTGTAGGAATAGACCGCTCCGCTGGTCAGCTGAGCAGTATCTGTATAAGACGTTTTTGAGGTGTCCGAAATGGTTTCAACCTTTGTCCAGCTTCCGGAATTGCCGACCCGGCGATAGATCTGATAGGAATCGTATTCCGTAGACGCGTCCCAGGTGAGCTTGACGCCGCTGTTGGTCTGCGTTGCCGAGGAAAGAGAAAATTCCGGGTCATAGTCAACGGAGGTCCCCGTCCGCTGGTAGGGAGAGAGAATGGAACCGTCACAGGCCCGGACCACATATTCGTAGGTGGTCCCCTCCACTGCGGTCTTATCCAACCAAGTGAGGTCATCATCGCTGCTGACAGTGCCCAGCTTTGTCCAGGCGGTCGCTCCGGAGGCCCTGCGATAGACAACATAGCTGTCCGCCAACGAAACCTCGCTCCAGGCCAGACGCACCCCCGTAGCGGCGCAGTAGGTCAGCGTAATGGTGGGAGAGGGCAGTTCATAGCGGTAGTCCACATCCACTCCGCTGGTGGGCTGACTGATGCCACTGACAGAGCCGCTGTCGGAATATTGCCAATAGGTGTAAGTACCGGAATAGGTGGTGCTGGATCGCCATTGGGCCAGCCACACCTCATAGCCCGCGTCCGCGATCTGTTGGCCGTAGGTATCATCCTCCAGCATACTCCTGTTGGCATAGACCATGGCCCCGTATCCGGCTGCATCCACCGTATCACAGAAGGCCAGACAAATATTGGTCCGCTGGGTCTTTGTCAGGCTGGCATTCGCCAGACGGCCGGTGGTAGGCGTAAGGTACTCATAGTCCAGTACAAGAGGAAGGGTGACGTCATAGCCTGCGCACATCTGGATGGCCAGGTTGGCCTCCGCCTTGGCTTCTGCGGTGGTGATGGCCTGAGAGTAGACATATACGCCCACCTCCAGCCCGGCAGCAAGAGCACCCTTGACGTTCGTCTCAAACATGGAGTCCTTATAAAGCGTCCCGTCGCCGGTCCCCCGATATCCGCAACGGATGATAACGAAGCTGATGCCAGACGCCTTGACCTTGGACCAGTTGATCGTCCCGTTCCACTTGGAGACGTCAACCCCCTTGGTAATGGTATATCCGTTGAACTGGCTGTTGTGGGAATAGGTGGCAGCGGTGGAGATGCCGTCATCCTCGCTCTCCTCAAAGGCCCCGCTCTCCAGCAGCTGGAGGAATTCCGGATCGTTATAGTCCGCCTCAAAGCCGCCATAGAGGGTGACATCCTCCTCTGTACTGTCAGATGTATCCTCCTCTGCGGCCTCTGACGCCTCCCCCTCAGCCTCCTCGGAAGCGGCAGCAACCTCTGTTTCAGCAGCAGTTTCTGTCTCATCCGCCTCGGAAGCGGCCTCCGCCACGTCTGTCTCGGCGGATGCTGCCGTTTCCTCGCTGGCAGAGGCGGTTTCTTCTTCCGTTTCGTCAGCCGCATCAGCAGAGGTGTCTTCTGCCTCGTCAGTCACGGCATCGGTATTTTCCTCTGTTTCAGAGGTCAACTCCTCATCCGCAGCAACGACGTCCGTTGTCTCTTCCGCCGTCTCTGTAGCAAAGGCCGGGACGCATAGCTGCAAGCAGAGTACAGCCGTCAGCAGCAGCGCGATCATTCTTCTCATTTCAGTTCCTCCTTCTCTCGCTCTCAGGGGTCCATGGGTTCCGGCTGTGACCGAATCAGATAGACGTGACCGGTTTGAACGGTGATTTCAGCTGTGGCCCCGGGCAGTATCTCGTTGCTGACCGACCGGGTGGAGCCACGGCAGAGGGTAAATTGGTTCAACGGGTAGCGGACGCCGGTAATCGTGACGCCGGTGACTGTCGCGTCCAATGGGATCAGCCCCAGGTAGTGGTATTTGGGGCGGTTTTCCATCCGGTAGCTGCCGGGCCCCAGGAAACGCACCTCGTTTGTCCTGTCCATCAAAATGCCGTGGCCGCCTCGCTGGTCGATCTGCTCCAGAAGGCCCAGGTTCGCCAGGTGATGGTCTCCTCTGCCGCCGGTGCAGCCCAGGAGCAGCAGCTCCCGGTAACCCAGCCGGAGGGCCTGATCGACGGCCATCTCCATATCGGAAACATCCTTCTCCGATGGCAGAAGAGTGGCAGGCAGCCCCTCCGGCCGTCCGCCCGAGTCGTTGTCCCCCACATACCAGTCCGGTCGGAGCCCGAGTTGCTCCGCCACATCCCGTCCGCCGTCAGCGCAGATGATAAAATCATCCGGATGTATCTCCTCCGCCAGCCCCGGCGGGAGCGAATGGGAGGATGCGCCGATCAGGACGGCCCGTTTTTTCCGTGATTCTCCCAAGGCCGATACTCCTTTGCCTGTTGATAGAGCCGCACATAGCTGTCATGGCGGCTTTTGGATACCTTGCCCTGCTTTATCGCCTCCAGCAGGCCGCATCCCTTCTCCTTGACATGGGCGCAGTCCGCGAAGGAACAATCGTACAGGTAGGGACGAAATTCCGGGAAATAGCCTGCCAAAGCCTGGGCATCCATCAGCTCCGGCGTCTGAGGGTCAAAGGCGGCAAAGCCGGGGGTATCCGCTGCCAGAGCGTTTCCCGGGAGCCGAAACAGCTCTACCATTCGGGTGGTGTGCCTCCCGCGGCCCAGCTTGGCGCTGACCTCTCCGGTAGCCAATTCCAGACTGCCCTCCAGGGCATTGAGCAGACTGGACTTTCCCACGCCGGAATTGCCGGTAAAGACAGAGATACGGTCCCGGAGGCAGGACCGGATCTCCTCTACTCCCTGACCAGTCCTGGCGCTGCACGGAATGACGGTGAAACCGGCATTTGCATAGATCTCCGCCAGCTCCGGGACCGGGACCAGGTCCCACTTGTTGAACAGGATGACCGGCTGGCAGTCCACAGCGATAGCCAGGGCGGTGATCCGGTCGATCAGGAACGGGTCTGTCACCGGAATGGCTCCGGAGGCCACGATCAAGATCTGATCCATATTGGCCACAGCGGGACGTTCCAGGGCGTTGCGCCGGGGAAGAATGGCGTCCAACACACCCTCTTGTTCGCTGAGCGGAGTGATCTCCGCCCGGTCCCCCACCAGGGGCTTCTGCTTTTGGTGGCGCAGCTTGCCACGACCGCGACACCGGAGGACCTGCCCCTGAACGTCCACATCATAAAAGCCGCTGAGCGAGCGGACAATAACCCCCGTCACTCAGAGATGTCCTCACAGGTAAAGACGTTGGTCTGCACCCCGTTGATCAGGACAATGATGTCGCTGATCTCTCCACTGTATACGGTGGACGCCTGGGTGGCGTCGGCGGAATAGGACATATTCAGAATGACCTCTCCGTTGACTGTCACAGACACAGTGGGCGTGGTCCCCGCATCCTCATCCGATGTGTGGAGAGGGATAATGATCTCATAGACCGGCGTGGTAGCAGTCTGCCCGGCAGAGCTGTCTGTGCCGGAGTCAACCGTACTCTCTGTGCTGTCATTGTCATCGTTGGCCGTATCTCCCGAGCTCAGAGAGCCATCGCT
>JAJQHP010000219.1 GCA_021199695.1 Clostridiales bacterium | reverse complement strand
GGTGAAGTACGCCCCCATGGGCGACCCGGTGGAGCTGCGCATCCACAGCTATGAGCTGACCCTGCGCCTGGCGGACGCAGAGCAGATCGAGATCGACCGGGTCTCCCCCGCCAAAGAGAACGTTGAGGCAGAGCGGAAAAAGTCCATCCCTCACCCCGGTCTGGGCGAGGGAGGCAAATACCACAGCAAGGCAGACGAGCACCCCCTGCCGGAGGGGGAGACGCTGACCTTCGCCCTGGCGGGGAACCAGAACTGCGGCAAGACCACCCTGTTCAACCAGCTCACCGGCTCCAACCAGCACGTGGGCAACTTCCCCGGGGTGACGGTGGACCGGAAGGACGGCCCCATCAAGGGCTACGGGAACACTCTGGTCACCGACCTGCCGGGCATTTACTCCATGTCCCCCTACTCCAGCGAGGAGCTGGTCACCCGGAACTTCGTCCTCCACGAGCATCCCCGGGGCATCATCAACATCGTGGACGCCACCAACATCGAGCGAAACCTCTACCTGACCATGCAGCTCATGGAGCTGGACCGGCCCATGGTGCTGGCGCTGAACATGATGGACGAGGTGCGGGAGAACGGCGGCTCCGTCCTGGTCAACGAGATGGAGGCCATGCTGGGCATCCCCGTCGTCCCCATCTCGGCGGCCAAAAACGAGGGCATCGATGAGCTGGTCTCCCACGCCCTCCACACGGCGAAGTATCAGGAGTGCCCGGGGCGGCAGGACTTCTGCGACGCCAGCGACCACGGCGGGGCCGTCCACCGCTGCCTCCACGGCATCATGCACCTGATCGAGGACCACGCCGCCGAGGCGGGCATCCCCATCCGCTTTGCCGCCACCAAGGTGGCCGAGGGGGACCCCCTCATCCTGGAGCAGCTGGCCCTGAGCGAGAACGAGCGAGAGATGATCGAGCACATCGTCTCCCAGATGGAGGATGAGCGGGGCCTGGACCGGGCGGCGGCCATCGCGGATATGCGCTTCCGCTTCATCGAAAAGGTGTGCGCCGCCACCGTCATCAAGCCCCGGGAGAGCCGGGAGCGGCTGCGCAGCGAGCAGATCGACCGGGTGCTGACGGGGAAATACACCGCTATCCCCTGTTTTGTGGGCATTATGGCCCTGGTGTTCTACCTGACCTTCAACGTCATCGGCTCGGGACTGGCGGACCTGCTGGACCTGCTCATCTCCTGGCTCACCGACCTGACCGACGCCGCCCTGGTGTCTCTCCAGGTCAACGACGCCGTCCGCTCCCTGGTGATCGACGGCGTATTCAACGGGGTGGGCAGCGTGCTCAGCTTTCTGCCCATCATCGTCACCCTGTTCTTCTTCCTTTCCCTGCTGGAGGACAGCGGCTATATGGCCCGGGTGGCCTTCGTCATGGACAAGCTGCTGCGCAAGATCGGCCTGTCCGGGCGGAGCATCGTGCCCATGCTCATCGGCTTTGGCTGCACCGTGCCCGGGGTCATGGCCAGCCGCACCCTCCCCTCTGAGCGGGACCGGAAAATGACCATCCTGCTCACCCCGTACATGAGCTGCTCCGCTAAGCTGCCCATCTACAGCTTCTTTGCCGAGGCGTTCTTCCCCGACTGCGCCGGGCTGGTCATGATCGCCCTGTACTTCGGGGGCATCCTGGTGAGCGTACTGATGGCCCTGCTCCTGCGGGGGGTGCTGTTCCGGGGAGAGGCGGTGCCCTTCGTGATGGAGCTGCCCAACTACCGGCTGCCCGGGGCCAAAAACGTGGCCCAGCTGCTGGGGGAGAAGGCCAAAGACTTTTTGCAGTGCGCCTTCACCGTCATCTTTGTGGCCACCATCCTGATCTGGTTTTTGCAGACCTTTGACCTCCATCTGCAAATGGTCTCCGACTCCCAGGACAGCATCCTGGCGGCGGCGGCCGGGGTCATCGCCCCCATTTTCCAGCCCCTGGGCTTCGGAGACTGGCGTATCTCCACGGCGCTGATCACCGGGTTTATGGCCAAGGAGAGCGTGGTCTCCACCCTGTCGGTGCTGTTCGGCTCCACCGAGGTGCTGCTGGGCGCCATGAGCCCCCTGACAGCCGCCTCCCTGCTGGTGTTTTGTCTGCTGTATACCCCCTGTGTGGCGGCCATCGCCTCCATCCGTCGGGAGCTGGGGGGCAAGTGGGCCGTCGGCGTGGTGGTCGGCCAGTGCGTGGTGGCCTGGGTAGCCGCCCTGCTGGTGCGGACGGTGGGCCTGCTGCTGGGCTTTGTGTAAGGCCGCAGCGCGCAAAAAACGGAGAGACGGTCGAATAAACCGTCTCTCCGTTTTCCTGTTGCTTTGTTCTACCGCTGCGCCACCGAGCCGCCTGCGCGGAAGGTGGGCTGGAGCAGGACGTGCTGATGGGCTTCCGTCCCCTCGATCACCTGGGTCAGGATGCGGACGCAGGTCCGCCCCAGCTCCTCCTGGGGCTGTACCAGGGTGGTCAAGGGCGGGAGGGTGTACTCCGTGGTCTCCAGGCCGTCCAGCCCCATCACCGAGCAGTCCTCCGGCACGCTCCGCCCGCCGTCGTGGAGGGCCTTGATGGCCGTCAGGGCCAGCATATCCGAGATAGCCAGCACCGCCGTACACGGCTCGCCGCTGTCCAGCAGCTCCCGGACGGCGGCATAGCCGAAGTTCATGTCATACCCTGCGCACTCCAGCACCAGCCGCTCCCGGAGGGGGAGGCCCAGCCGCTCCAGCGCCCGGCAGTAGCCCCGGTACCGAAGCTCCCCCACCGAGCGGTCGTGAATGTCCGGCAGGAGCAGGGCAATGTCCCGGTGTCCCATCTGGTGGAGATATTCCACCGCCCGGAAGGCGGCCTCCTCATCGTTGATGTTCACAGAGGAATATGCGCTCTCCGGCAGGTCTCCGAAACAGTTTTCATACGTACAGCAGGCAAAGGGTACCGTCACCGCCGCCGCCTGCTCCACCGTGAAGTCGGACCGGCCGCCCAGCAGAATGATGCCCTTCAGCTTCTCCGAGCGCTCCAGCTTCGCAGCGTAGGCCAGCTCGTCCTGTTCCCGTTTCACCTGCCGGAGACAGACGCCGTAGCCCCGCTCCTCCAGTTCTCCTTCGATCGCCTCCAAAATCGGCGCATGGAATGGATTCCCGCTCCCACAGGTAATCACACCGATGGTGTTGCGCTGGGGCCGCACCAGATTCCTCGCCGCGCTGT
>JAJQHP010000232.1 GCA_021199695.1 Clostridiales bacterium | reverse complement strand
GATGACCCCGCCCTCCGGGGAGTGCTTGATGGCGTTGTCCAGGAGGTTGAGCCACACCTGATCTAAGAGCGGCTCGTTTCCGTAAAAGCGCAGATTGGGAAGCTGAATGTCAAACTCCAACCCGTTTGCCGACCACTTGTTCTCCAGCAGCAGCACGACCCGGCGAAGCTGCTCATCCAGGCGGTACTCCGCCCGGTGCAAGACGGTCTCCTGATTTTCCAGCTTGGACAGGGTCAGCACATTGCTGGACAGGTCGCTGAGCCGCCGGGAGTTGGCGATGATCTTGTCCAGATAGTAGTCCCGCCGCTCGGGGGAGAGATTCCTGTCCTGGAGCAGGGTGGCGTAGCCCTCGATGGCGGCGATGGGCGTCTTGAACTCATGGGAGACGTTGACCACGAAATCGTTGCGCAGGGTCTCGATGTGGGACAGGTCATAGACCATGGCGTTGAATCGCTCCGACGTCTCCCGTATCTCGTTCACCCTGCTGTCCGTAGGCACCCGCACAGAAAAATCCCCCTTGGAGAGTCGGTCAAAGGCATGGGTAATGCTCTTGACCGGGCGGATGATAAACCGCCCCACCAGCAGGGTGATAGAGGTGCCGATGAAAATGCTGATGGGGATAATGACCAGAAAGGGGAGATGGAGATCGGCGGGGTCGATGGAAACCACCTGAAAGCGGTATAGAAGATACCAGTGCAGCAGCATGAGCAGCACGCCCACCAGAATGGTCCCAAATACACAGCCGGTCAGACAGACCCACAGTTGCCCGGAGAACGGTTTTTTATTCATCTGTGCATTTCACCGCCTTATAGCCCAGCCCCCGGACGGTCACGATCTCGAAGTCCCTGCAATCGGAAAACCGCTCCCGCAGCCGGTTGATGTGGGTGTTGACCGTGCGCTCGTCCGACTCGGAGAACATCCCCCAGATCTCGTCCATCAGCTGCTGCCGGGTGAAAATTTTGCCCGGATAGGACAGCAGCTTGTAGAGCAGGTAGAACTCCTTCTGAGGCAGGGTGGTCGCCTTCCCGTTGCGGGTCACGGTCAGGGCGTCATAGTCCAGGACCGTGTCCCCCACGACGATCTTTTTCTCGCTGGAGATCCTCGCCCGGCGGAGCAGCGCCTCCACCCGGAGCACCAGCTCCCGGACGTTGATGGGCTTGACCATATAGTCGTCCGTGCCCGACCGGAACCCCCGCTGCATATCCTCAAACTGATCCTTTGCGGTGACCATCAGGATGGGGAGATCGTACCCCGCCTCCCGGAGAGACCGGGTCAGCTCGTAACCGTCCATGCGGGGCATCATAATGTCCGCCACGATCAGGTCGATATACTCCCGCTCCATCACCTCCAGGGCCTCCGCCCCGTCTGCGGCGGGGACGGACTGATAGCCGCTCTCGTCCAGTACGGTGCAGAACAGCTCCCGCATATCCGGGTTGTCCTCTACCACCAGAATGTGAAACACACCGACGCGCCTCCCTGTCGCCCTCCGCTCCTGCCGGAGGGTCGTTGTCCAATCTATAGTATTATAGCATGGAAACGACACGCGGAGATAAACAAATCCGAAAAGTAGGGAACAGCTGTTTACACTTCGTTCATTTTTCCTTGTTCCAAAGTTTATCTTGGTATGCTAGAATACGCCGAAACTGAAATAAAGGAGAAACAGCTATGCTCCAATTAAAGGGTATCAACAAGACGTACCGGACAGGTGACCTGGTGCAGACCGCCCTGGACGACGTCAGCCTGAACCTCCGGGACAACGAATTTGTGGCCATTCTCGGCCCCAGCGGGTCGGGCAAGACCACCCTGCTGAACATCATCGGCGGCCTGGACCGGTACGACAGCGGCGACCTGATCATCAACGGCATCTCCACAAAGAAGTACACCGACCGGGACTGGGACTCCTACCGGAACCACACCATCGGCTTTGTGTTCCAGAGCTATAACCTCATCCCCCATCAGACCATCCTGGCCAACGTAGAGCTGGCCCTGACCATTTCCGGCGTCTCCAAATCCGAGCGGAGAAAGCGGGCGGTGGAGGCGCTGAAAAAGGTGGGGCTGGGGGACCAGCTCCACAAAAAGCCCAACCAGATGTCCGGCGGACAGATGCAGCGGGTGGCCCTGGCCCGGGCGCTCATCAACAACCCGGACATCCTCCTGGCCGACGAGCCCACCGGCGCGCTGGACTCGGACACCAGCATCCAGGTCATGGAGCTGCTGAAGGAGGTGGCGAAGGACCGGCTGGTGGTCATGGTGACCCACAATCCGGAGCTGGCGGAGAAATACGCCACTCGTATCGTCCGCCTCCGGGACGGAAAAATTCAGAGCGACACCGCCCCATATGTTGTGGATGCTGCGGCGACGGGCCCCCCTGTCCACAAAAACATGGGGAAGTCCTCCATGTCCTTTTTCACCTCTCTGGCCCTCTCCTTCAACAATCTGGGGACCAAAAAGGCCCGGACGCTGCTGACCGCCTTTGCCGGCTCCATCGGCATTATCGGCATCGCCCTGATTTTGGCCATCTCCACCGGCGTCAACGACTATATCGGCTCCATTGAGGAGGAGACGCTGTCGGAATATCCCGTTCAGGTGACGACCAGCGCCATCGACCTGTCCGCCATGATGGAAGTCAGCGGTAACCTCTCCTCCAGCATCACGGGGGAAAACGACTCGGATGCCATCACCGTCACCGAGCTGATTACCAGCATGGTCTCCATCATGGGCAGCAACAATCTGCCCCCTTTGAAGGAGTACCTGGAGAGCGGCGAGAGCGACATCTGGGACTATGTCAAGGCCATTGAGTACATCTATGGCGTAGAGCCTCAGATCTATTCGCTGGAGGACGACGAGTATCGCCAGGTGCACCCGGGCACCACCATCACCTCTCTCATGGGGATGGGTTCCACCATCATGTCTACCACCATGATGGCCTCCATGACCGGCATGAACGTATTCTACCAGATGCCGGAGAACGAGAGCCTGTACATCGACCAGTACGACGTCGTGGCAGGGCGCTGGCCGGAGAGCTACGACGAGTGCGTTCTCGTACTCTCCTCCAATGGGAGCATCAGCGACATTGTGATGTACACTCTGGGCCTGGCGGACTACTCCATTCTGGAGGATCTGCTGGATCAGTTCGTGAACGGCGGGGATGCCGAGACACCCGACACCTACGACACCTTCTCCTATGACGAGGTGCTGGGCCTGACCTTCAAGCTGGTCAG
>JAJQHP010000022.1 GCA_021199695.1 Clostridiales bacterium | reverse complement strand
GTAAAATTTTGCCCCGCAGCTCGGAGGCCGCCGCCTTGGTGAAGGTGATGATGAGGAACCGGTCCACGTCCAGCCCCTCCTGCTCCACCCGGTCCAGTAGCCGCTCCACCAGCACCCGGGTCTTGCCGGAGCCGGCAGCGGCGGAGACCAGCAGCTCGCCGCCCCGGTGGTCTACCGCGGCCTGCTGCTGGGGCGTCAGCTGAATACTCACTGGTCCTCCCCTCCTGTCCGTTCCCAAAAGTCCTTGCCCCGTACCGAATAGAGCCAGCGGCGGCGGTCTGTCCCCCGGCCCTCCTCAAAGTGGCAGGCCTGGGCGTAGTCGCAGAACTGGCAGGCGGTGTCGCCGCCTCCCTTGAGGTAGGGGTCTGCGTCGATGTTCCCGTGGGCGATCTCCCGGCCCATCTCCCGGAGCAGATGACCCAGCCGCCGCTCCAGGCGGCCCCACTGCTCGGCGGTGGCCAGGCTGTCTCCGGAGATGGCCCCGTTCCGGCTGACCCGGAGGGGGAGGAACCGGGGGCCGTCCGCCCCCCACTGCTCCATCGCCCAGAGCACCTCCTCATCCCGGAGGAGCAGGCCGGACCGGCGGAGGGCCTTGTCCGTCTCCCGCCTTCTGGCGTCCCCGTCCATCTCACGGCTGCCGGAGAGGAGCAGGTCCCGGGCAGGGAGGTACAGCACCCCCGCAGGCTCCACCGGGCGTTTGAAGTAATCCTGCCCCTGCTCCCGGAGGGTGAACAGGTAGAGCAGCATTTGCAGAGACAGGCCGTGCCACACGTCGGTGAGGCTGAAGGACTTGCGCCCCGTCTTGTAGTCCACCACCCGGAGGTACAGCCGCCCGTCCTTTTCCCAGCCGTCCACCCGGTCCACAAAGCCGGAGATGGACAGGGTGATGCCCTCCACCTCCACCTGTACCGGGGGCAGCTCCTTGCCCCGGCCAAAGCCCAGCTCGAAGGCGATGGGCCGGAACTGACTGCCCTGGAGCTCCTCCACCACGTTCTGGACGATCAGCTCCACCGAGGCGAGCATCCGGTGAAAGAGATATTGGAGCCGGGGGCTCTGGTCCTCCAGTCCCCCCAGCTGGTCGTTTACATAATCCTGAACCGCCTGGGCGGTCAACTCCCGCCGCCGCTCCTGGGTGAGCCGGGCCGCGCCGCCCTCGGCCTGGGCCGATTTCAACACCTGCTCCAGCACGGCGTGGACAAAGGTGCCGGTGGCCGGCGCGTCAAAGCCCTCCCGCCGCCGGGCCTGGGCTTTCAATCCGTACTGACAGAAATAGGAGAAGTGGCAGGAGTTCAGCTTGTCCATCCGGGAGGCGGAGAGGGCCGCCCGGTCGCCGTACAGGTCGTGTACCCCCTGGGGGCTGAGACGGCCCCGGTGGGCGTTTGCCGCCTGCTCCAGCCGCTGGGGGACGTTTTCCCACCCCGGCTGTTGGGCCAGACGGTCAATGATCGCCCCGTCTCTACGCTCCGCCCCCAGCTCCAAGGCGGGGAGAGGGGCCAGCAGACGGAGGTTCGGGTCGTGGTGTCCCCGCTCCGCCTCGGGGAACAGGGCCTCCGCCCGCCGCCACAGGACGGCGGGTCGCTTCTCTGCGCCCCCCGCCTGCCGGGGGCAGGTCAGCACCAGCCGCTCCGAGGGCCGGGTCATGATTTCATAGGCCATGGTCTGCTCCCGGTCCAGACGGTGCTCGGCGGTGGGGGCCAGCTCCAGGCCCCGGACGGTGAGCAGCGTCCGGTCCTCGTCGGTGAGCAGTCCGGGGGACTGGGAGATCAGGGGGAACAGCTCGTCGTCTACCCCCAGCAAAAACAGGGCCTTGCACCGGCAGTGGGCCAGCCGGGCCATCTCTCCCCCGTTCACCCGGTCCAGGGAGACGGGGATGGCGCTCACCGACGACTGGCTGAGCACCAGCCGGAACAGGTCGGAGAAGTAGTCCAGCTCCATCACCTGCTCATTTAACAGATCGTGGCACTGCTCCAGAGCCTGGAGCAGGATGCTCCACAGCTGACGGTACTCCTCCGCCTGCTGAAGCTCTCCCTCCTCCCGGAGGGCACCGGCCCGCTCGGTCAGACGGCCGGGCAGGTCAATCTCCTCCAAAAACTGATAGAGGGCGTCCGCCAGCTCCGCACCTGTGCCCTGGCGGTGCTGCGCCAGGGACTCCAGAGGGGCGACCACCCGCCGCCGCAGGGCGTTGAGCTGCTCCAGCAGCGCCCGGTCATCCTCCTCCCAGTCCAGGCCAAAGCCCCGGGGGTGCCAGCTCCAGTCCGCCGCCTGGCTCCACCGGCTGCCCCGGATGTCCCACCGGAGGACATAGTTTTCCAGCAGGTCCGTCTCCTCCCAGCTCAGCCCGGTGAGGCCGGTCTTGAGATAGCGGAACACGTCCTCATATTCGTAATGGCTGCGGATGGTGTCCAGCGCGGCGGTGAGCAGGGTCAGCACCGGCTTTTCCAGCACCGGCTCCACCCGGCCGAGAAACAGGGGGATCTGATACCGGCGGAACACCGTCTCCAGCGGCCCCTCGTACCGGTCCAGGGTGCGGGCGGCCACGGCAATGTCCCGGAAGTGCCAGCCCCGCTCCTTCACCAGGCGCAAAATCTCCCCGGCGGTCCACTCCACCTCGTCATAGGGGCTCTCGCCGGTGAACAGGCAGACGCCCTCTCCCTCGGAGGGCTGCACCGGATCATCGGAGAACAGCTGCCCCTCCAGCTCGGTCAGGCCCTCCCCTGCCCCGTCCTTCCGGCCGGTCAGCGTCTCATACTCCATGGAGACGTGCAGCTCCCGGCACAGGTTCACCAGCTCCAGGGCGGTCCGCCGCTGGGGGGCAAAGACGGACTCGCCCCCCTCCAGCCGGTCGCAGGTCAGGGCGGCGGTGACGCTGTTCGCCTGCCTCAACACCTGTCGGAGTATCATTCGCTGCTGGGGGGTGAAGTCGGTGAAGCCGTCCAGATACACGTCCTTTCCCCGGAACCAGGGGCAGTCCTCCAGGGCCTCCGCCAGACGGGTCAGCCGGTCCCTGGGGTCCGCCGCCCGCTGGGCGGTCAGGGCGTCGTAGGTCTCCAGAATCAGACCCAGGTCCCGGAGCCGATCCCCCGACTCCCCCTCCTGCTCCTCGCCTGCCCGGATCAGCTCCTGAGGGCGGACGCAGTAGCTTTTCAGCTCGTCCGCCGTGGCCAGCAGCTGCTCCAGAAAGGCGGCCTTTCGGGAGGGACGGGCGTAGACCCGGAGGCTTCCGCTGAC
>JAJQHP010000181.1 GCA_021199695.1 Clostridiales bacterium | reverse complement strand
AGGCGGAGAACACCCTGGAGCTGGCGGTGGACAACCGGGTCAACGACAAGGTCTATCCCCAGAAGGCGGACTTCACCTTCTACGGCGGCATCTACCGGGATGTGGACCTGCTGGTTGTGAACAAGGCTCACTTTGACCTGGATCACTTCGGCGGCCCGGGCCTGCAGATCACCCCCACTGTGGAGGACAAGAACGGCAAGGTCCAGGTGGTCAGCTATCCCGTGGGCGACTTTGACCAGGTGAAGGTCAGCCTGACCGACGCCTCCGGGGCCGAGGTGGCCCAGGGCGAGGGCAAGGACGTCACCCTCATCATCCCCAACGCCCACCTGTGGGACGGCGTGAAGGACCCCTATCTGTACAACGCCACCGTCACCCTGTACAAGGGCGGCAAGGCGGTGGACCAGGTCTCCGCCCGCTTCGGCGTGCGCAGCTTCTATGTGGACCCCAAGCGCGGCTTCTTCCTCAACGGCCGCTCCTATCCTCTCCGCGGCGTCAGCCGCCATCAGGACCGGAAGGGCCTGGGCAACGCCATCACGAAGGAAATGCACAAGGAGGATATGGACCTCATCTGCGAGATGGGCTGCAACACCATCCGTCTGGCCCACTATCAGCACGACCAGTACTTCTATGACCTGTGCGACGAGCGTGGCATGGTGGTCTGGGCGGAGATCCCCTACATCAGCGAGCATATGCCCAACGGCCGGGAGAACACCATCAGCCAGATGAAGGAGCTGATCATCCAGAACTACAACCACGCCTGCATCGTCTGCTGGGGCGTCTCCAACGAGATCACCATCAGCACCAAGGACAAGGCGGATATGCTGGATAACCACCACGTTCTCAACGACCTGTGCCACAAGATGGACCCCACCCGCTTCACCACCCTGGCCTGCTACGCCATGTGCGGCCCCTTCAACAAGGTGGCCCATATCACCGACGTGGTGAGCTGGAACCTGTATCTGGGCTGGTATGTGCCGGGCCTGTTCCTCAACGATCTGTGGGTGGACTTCTTCCACGCCGTCTATCCCAACCGGGCCCTGGGCTATTCCGAGTACGGCGCAGAGGGTATGCCCAACCTCCACTCCTCTAACCCCAAGCGGGGCGACCACACCGAGGAGTATCAGGCGATCTACCACGAGTACCTGCTGGAGTTCATCAACAAGCGCCCCTGGATGTGGGCCACGCATGTCTGGAATATGTTTGACTTTGCCGCCGACGCCAGAGACCAGGGCGGCGAGCCGGGCATGAACCACAAGGGCCTGGTGACCTTCGACCGCAAGACCAAGAAGGACAGCTTCTATCTCTACAAGGCCTGGTGGAGCGACGATCCCTTCGTCCACCTCTGCTCCAAGGGGTACGTGGACCGGGTGGAGAGCGAGACCACCGTGAAGGTCTACTCCAACCAGCCGGAGGTCGCCCTCTATGTGGACGGCAAGCTGGTGGAGAAGAAGAGCGGCAGCCATGTGTTCACCTTCACCGTCGCCCTCACCGGACAGCACAAGCTTCGTGCCGTGGCGGGGAGCCAGGAGGACACCTCCGTCATCCACAAGGTGGATACGCCCAACCCGGCCTACACCCTCAGCGCCAAGAGCAGCAACAGCGCCAACTGGGTGTGATCTGACCTGTCTATTACATTCCGCCCTTCGATGGAGGAGGCTGGCGGGTGTAGATAGAGCGGCGCTCCCCAGACGCAGGAGCGGGAGCGCTGCCATATTTCAGAAAGGGGGAACCTGACTGCGTTCCAAAATCGATTTCACATACTTTTATGGGAGGAGACGTGAAACCAACAATGAAGACCAAAAAAATCATGAGAGGCCTCTCCGCACTGTTTGCGTTCCTGATGTGCGTGTCCATTATCCTGGGCAGCATCATGGAGGGCTATAGCACCACCATCGACAGTGCGCTGGGCACCACTAGCTCTGTGTTCACCTCTGAGAGCACGGACGACGACCCGCTGTACGACAAGTACGTTCCCGACGATGAGTACCTGAACGACGACGGCACCGGCAACTCCGAGGCCCTGATCCAGGCCGCCATCGACCTGGGCCGCGAGGAGGGCGCAGAGAGCAGCGTTCTGCTGAAGAACGAGAACGACGCTCTGCCTCTGTCCACCGGCAGCAGCATCACCCTGCTGGGCATCCGCTCTGTGGCGGAGCTGCTTGGCCAGGGCATGGGCTCCTACGCCAAGGGCCCCTACATCAGCCTGGCGCAGGCTCTGTCTGAGAACCAGACCGACTTTGCCAACACCATCGCCACCATCCTGGGCAACAGCGTTGTGATGAACGATGATGGAACCTACACCATGGTCACCTCGTTCTCCAACACCATCGACAGCTGGAGCGGCAGCGAGTTCGAGTTCGACGGCGCCGGCATGAATGTCAACCCCACCATGCTGGAGATTTATGAGACCCTGAATGAGACCTATGAGCACGCCAACAACGAGAAGGCCGCTGAGATCTATGATCCTCAGGAGCCCACCCTCGCCGAGTATGCCGAGGTCAACGCTGACTATGCGGACAGCTTCGCCACCTACGGCGACGCCGCCATCGTGATCCTGGGCCGTCCCAGCTCTGAGAGCGTGGACTATCTGCCCGGCGGCGTGGTAGAGGGCACCGGCGCCTCCGAGCCTCTGGAGCTGACCGACAACGAGCGGGCAGTCCTGGAGCTGGCCAAGGAGAACTTTGACACCGTCATCGTGCTCCTGAATACCACCAACGTCATGGAAGTCGCTGAGCTGCAGGACGATCCTGACATCGACGCCATCCTGTGGATCGGCTTCCCCGGCTGCTACGGTATGCTGGGCGTGGCGGACGTCCTCTGCGGCAAGGTCAGCCCCTCCGGTGGCCTGTCCGACACCTACGCCACCTACAACCTGTCTGCCCCCGCTACGGTCAACATGGGCTACTACACTTACAGCAATGCTGACGAAGTCATCACTGACGACGACTCCAGCAGCTATGTCGTCGAGGCCGAGGGCATCTATGTGGGCTACAAGTACTATGAGACCCGCTACTATGACTCCGTCCTGGGCGTTCACAACGCAGATTCCACCGCAGGCACCTATGCCTCCGACGGCGGCTGGGACTACGAGGCCGAGATGGTCTACAGCTTCGGCTACGGCCTCTCCTACACCACCTTCAGCTATGAGTGGGACGGCGAGCCTGAGCTGTACGTCTCCATCGCTGAGGACGGCACCCCCACCTCTACCCTGACCTTTAACGTGAAGGTCACCAACACCGCCACTGTGGCCGGCAAGGCCAACGTCCACC
>JAJQHP010000040.1 GCA_021199695.1 Clostridiales bacterium | reverse complement strand
ATTCCACCCCCGGCGTCACCCTGATCTCGCCGCCGCCTCATCACGACATCTACTCCATCGAGGATCTGGCCCAGCTGATCTACGACCTGAAAAACGCCAACCGGAACGCCCGGATCAACGTAAAACTGGTCTCTGAGGCAGGCGTGGGCACCATCGCCGCAGGCGTGGCCAAGGGCGGCGCTCAGGTGGTGCTGATTTCCGGCTATGACGGCGGCTCTGGAGCCGCCCCCAAGAGCTCCATCCACAACGCCGGTCTCCCCTGGGAGCTGGGCGTGGCGGAGACTCATCAGACCCTCATCCAAAACGACCTCCGCTCCCGCATCGTCATCGAGGCGGACTCCAAGCTGATGACCGGCCGGGACGTGGCCATCGCCTGTCTGCTGGGCGCTGAGGAATTCGGCTTCGGCACCGGACCCATGGTAGCCATGGGCTGCGTCATGATGCGGGTGTGCAATCTGGACACCTGCCCCATGGGTATCGCCACCCAGAATCCCGAGCTGCGCAAGCGGTTCATCGGCAAGCCGGAGTATGTGGAGAACTATATGCGCTACATCGCCCAGGAGCTGCGGGAGATCATGGCAAAGCTGGGCATCCGCACTGTGGCGGAGATGGTGGGCCGCTCCGACCTGCTCAAGGTCCGGGAGCACATGGTCACTGACCGGGCCGCCACCGTGGACCTCTCCCGTATTCTGAACAACCCCTGGATCGACGACCCCCGGCCCCAGCACTTCGTCCCCGAGGACGTGTACGACTTCCAGCTGGAAAAGACCCTGGACGAGTCGGTGCTGCTCAAGCGGATGGGCAAGAATCTGGCCAAGGGCAAGCCCCAGCGCATTGAGATCGACGTGACCTCCACCGACCGGGCTCTGGGTACCATCTTCGGCTCGGAGATCACCCGCCTGTACCGCAACACCCTGCCGGACGACAGCTATGTGGTCAAGTGCAACGGCGGCGGCGGACAGTCCTTCGGCGCGTTTATCCCCAAGGGCCTGACCCTGGAGCTGGAGGGCGACTCCAACGACTATCTGGGTAAGGGTCTCTCCGGCGGCAAGATCATCGTCTACCCGCCCAAGGGCAGCAAGTTCAAGGCGGAGGAGAACATCATCATCGGCAACGTGGCCCTCTACGGTGCCACCGGCGGCGAGGCGTACATCTCCGGCGTGGCCGGGGAGCGGTTCTGCGTCCGCAACTCCGGCGCTACGGCGGTAGTCGAAGGCGTAGGCGACCACGGCTGCGAGTACATGACCGGCGGCCGGGCGGTGGTCCTCGGCCCCACGGGCAAGAACTTCGCGGCAGGTATGTCCGGCGGCATCGCCTACGTGCTGGACATGAAGCGGGACCTCTATATGCGGGTGAACAAGTCCATGGTGGCCATGGAGACGGTCACGGAGAAGCACGACATTATGGAGCTGAAATCCCTCATCCAGAAGCACGTCCAGGCAACCGGCTCTGAGCTGGGCAAGCGCATCCTCTACAACTTTGACGCCTACCTGCCCAACTTCAAGAAGATCATGCCTCAGGACTACAACCGGATGCTCCAGGCCATCGCCCAGCGGGAGGAGAAGGGCATGACCCGGGAGCAGGCGGAGATCGACGCATTCTATGCGACGGTCAACCAGTAAAGGAGGCGTCTATCATGGGTAAATTGACAGGCTTTATGGAATATGCCCGCACCGGCAACCCCGCCGTGGAGCCGCTGGAGCGCATTAAAAACTTCAACGAATTCCATCCCATGCTCCCCCGGGAGGAGCGGCAGGAGCAGGGAGCCCGGTGCATGGACTGCGGCGTGCCCTTCTGCCAGTCCGGCGTGCAGCTGGGCGGGATGTATACCGGCTGCCCTCTGCACAACCTCATCCCGGAGTGGAACGACATGATCTACCGGGGCAACTGGGAGCACGCCCTGTCCCGGCTGCGCAAGACCTCCAACTTCCCGGAGTTCACCGGTCGGGTCTGCCCCGCCCTGTGCGAGGCGGGCTGCACCTGCGGCTTCCACGACTCCCCGGTGACGGTGAAGGAGAACGAGCTGGCCCTCATCGAGTACGGCTACGCCAACGGGCTCATTCAGCCCCAGATCCCCAAGGTGCGCTCCGGCCGCCGGGTAGCGGTGGTGGGCTCCGGCCCCTCCGGTCTGGCGGTGGCCGACCAGCTGAACCACCGGGGCCACTGGGTCACGGTCTATGAGCGGTTTGACCGCATCGGCGGTCTGCTCATGTACGGCATCCCCAACATGAAGCTGGAAAAGCAGATCGTCCAGCGCCGGGTGGAGCTGATGGCGGACGAGGGCGTCCGGTTCGTCACCAACTGCAACATCGGCGTGGACAAGTCCGCCCAGGAGCTGATTGACGAGTACGGCGCCGTGGTGCTCTGCTGCGGGGCCTCTAACCCCCGGGACCTGAACAACCCCGGCCGGGACGCCAAGGGCATCCACTTCGCCGTGGACTTCCTCCGGGCCAACACCAAGAGCCTGCTGGACTCCGGCCTGACCGACGGAAAGTTCATCTCCGCCAAGGACAAGGATGTCATCGTGGTGGGCGGCGGCGACACCGGCAACGACTGCATCGGCACCTGTATGCGCCACGGTTGCAAGAGCATCACCGCGCTGGAGATGATGCCGGAGCCTTCCTCCACCCGGCTGCCCTCCAACCCCTGGCCCCAGTGGCCCCTGGTGAAAAAGACGGACTACGGCCACGAGGAGGCCATCGCCGTCTTTGACCACGACCCCCGGCTGTACCAGACCACGGTGAAGGAGTTCCACAAGGACGAGAACGGCCAGCTCTCCGCCGTCACCATCGTCCATCTGGAGAGCAAGGTGAACGAGGCCACAGGACGCCGGATGATGGTGCCGGTGGAGGGCAGCGAGGAGACCCTGCCCTGCCAGCTGCTGTTGATTGCGGCAGGCTTCCTGGGCTCCCAGCCCTACGTCTCTGACGCCTTTGGAGTGGAGCTGAATCCTCGCACCAACGTGAAAACAGCGGCAGGGAAGTACAGCACCAACGTCCCCAAGGTGTTCACCGCCGGGGATATGCATCGGGGCCAGTCCCTGGTGGTGTGGGGCATTGCCGAGGGCAGGGCCTGCGCCCGAGAGGTGGACGAGTACCTGATGGGGTACACCTGCCTGTAAACCATCCTTGTGACCCAGGGGGCCGCGCAAAAGCGCGGCCCCTTTTCCATCGTAAAAGAAAATCGAAAATGTACTGAAAAAACAGTTGACAACTTCCTTTCGGTCTGGTAAACTGTGTAATAGGTGATGAGGTTTTTTGAAAAAACGTTACAC
>JAJQHP010000122.1 GCA_021199695.1 Clostridiales bacterium | reverse complement strand
GCTCAGAGAGCCGTCGCTGATCTGAACGTGGACCTCTGTGCCAGGGTCTGTCTCGCTGCCGTATTTTACGCTCTGATAGATGATCTCACCTGCAGTCCGGCTCCCGGCAACGGTCACGCAGTCTCCCAGTGTCAGCCCGATGCTCTCCAGCGTCTCCTTCGCCTCGTCCTGGTCCATACCCACCAGATTGGGCATGGAAACCGCCCGCACCTCAGGGCCCTTGCTGACATAGAGGATGACGGTCTGTCCCTCCTCCAGCACCGAACCGGAGACCGGGTCGGTGGAGACGATTAACCCCTCATCAATGATGTCGGAATAGACCCTGTCGCCATAAGTGACCACCACGCCGTAATCGTTTTCCAGCTTTGTCTGGGCGGTACGGTAATCCTCCCGAAGGAGGTTGGGCATATAGATGCTGTCGTCCTCCAGCACGCCCGAGCTGACCACAACGCTGATGGTAGTCAAATCGCTCTTAGTGGTGCTGCCATAGGAGGGCGTCTGAGAGATAATATTCCCCGCCTCCACGTTGTCGTCGTATTGAGTGGAGGAGATGACCACTTCAAAGTGGCCACCAAGTTCGGTGGCAATCAGCTCCTTGGCCTCATCCACCGTCATGCCGGAGAGAGAAGGCACCTCATAGACGTCTCCCGTATCCAGGATGTCCTCCAGGAAGTTCTGGTAGAGCATGAAGCAGATATCGATGATAATGCCCACAATGGCCACAATGGCGCAGGTATAGATGATGCGGGCCTTTTTCCGCTGCTGGTCCTCATAGGCCTCCAGCTCGGCGGTGTTCTCAAACTCCTGCTCATCGTCCCCGGAGGGCCGCTCTGCCTGGACTATCGTCTTTGCAGGGATGACCGGAGCCGCTGGCTGGGGATGGTCGGAATTGGGCGAGCAGTCCGTGACCTTCGTCCTGGCGTCCCACGGGTCGGCATAGGGGAACACGATCTCCGGATTTCGGCGGAATTCCTCCAGATCCTTCAAAACCGCCTTGGCATCGGCATAGCGCAACTCCAGCCGGGCGCACATACACTGCTTGCAGATCTGCTCCATACCCCTGGGCACCCGGGGATTCAGCTCCCGAGGGGGTGTGGCCGTGGCGTTAATATGCTGGAGCGCGATGGAGACAGGGGTGTCCCCGTCAAAAGGCAGCCGTCCAGTGAGCATTTCGTACAGGACAACACCGGCGGAGTAAATATCGCTCCGGGCGTCCACTGAGAGGCCCTTCGCCTGCTCCGGGGAGACGTAGTGGACGCTTCCAAAAGCCTCTGTAGTCAACGTCTTCTGGCTGTCCATGATCCGGGCGATACCGAAGTCGGCCACCTTGACACTGCCGTCCCGGAGGACCATGATGTTTTGAGGCTTGATGTCCCGGTGGACGATGCCCCGGCTATGGGCATGGCGGAGAGCGTGCATGATCTGGGTCGTGAAGTGAAGGGCCTCCCGCCAGTCCAGAACGCCGCCCTGCTTCTGCATATACTCCTTCAGCGTGATGCCCTCTATCAGCTCCATGACGATATAGTCCGCCCCATCGAACTGGCCCACGTCGTAGACGCTGACGATGTTGGGGCTGGAAAGCATGGCAACTGCCTGAGACTCGGTATGGAACCGGCGGCGAATATCGTCGTCCAGCATCATATTGGGCCGCAGGATCTTGACCGCCACAAACCGGTTGAGGCGATGGCATCTTGCCTTGTAGACCACAGCCATACCGCCGCTGCCGATCTCCTCCAGTATCTCATACCGATCATCAAGGTATTTTCCGATGTATTGATCCATGAAAAACCTTCCTTACCTTTCCGCGCCGTCCCGCAGGTCCATGAGGACCGCTGTCACGTTGTCGCGCGCTCCACGGCGCAGCGCCTCATCCACCAGTCGCTGACAGCCCTCCTTAATGGGGCCGCCCTGCTGCACCAGCTCGAAGATCTCGCCGTCCGTCAGCTCGTTGGTCAGCCCGTCGGAGCAGAGTAAAAGACGCTCACCGGACTGGAGCTCGTGAATGAACAGATCCCCCGTGACCTGGCGCTCCGTTCCCAGCGCCCGGGTGATAATATTCTTTCTGGGGTGGTTTCTGGCCTGCTCCGGTGTGATTCGTCCCGCCCGGAGCATCTCCGCCACCAGAGAATGGTCCTGGGTGATCTGCCGGATGCCACAGTCCCGGAGGGCATAGGCCCGGCTGTCCCCCACGTTGAGGATATAGGCCGACGAGCCGAGCACCAACGCCGCCACCAGAGTGGTCCCCATGCCCCGACATTCCGGATGCTCCCAGCCGTAGCAGTAGACCGACTGGTTGGAGCGCTCCAGAGCATAACGCAGCTGTTCCTCCGGAGGATTCCCTCTGCCGTCCGACGGCTCAGAGAGCGCCTGGAGCAGCGTCTGGGCGAAGCTGTCTATGGCCAGCTGACTGGCCACCTCTCCGGCGTTGGCGCCGCCCATGCCGTCGCAGACGACGCCCAGGCTTACGCCGTCCCCGACACAGGTGAAACACGCGTCCTCATTGTGGGCCCGTACACAACCCACATCGGTTTTCTTCCATGCAGCGACCTGCACTTCCTCACCGGCTTTCTCCCAGACTTGTTGGTCTGTTATTTTGTCTCCTGGATGCCCAGGGTCTTTCGACGCAGCTGACCGCAGGATGCGTCGATATCGCTGCCCAGTCTCCGGCGGACCGTAGTGGTGACTCCCTGCTGCTCCAGCCGCTGCTGGAACTGTCTGGTCCGGGTACTGGGTTTCAGGGGACTCTCCCGCACATTGTTCAGCGGGATCAGGTTCACATGGCCGGGGATGCCCTTCAACCGATGGGCCAGCAGGTCGGCCTGCCAGTCGTGGTCGTTGACCCCGTCCACCATGGCGTACTCGTAGGAGATGCGCCGCCCGGTGGTCTCAAAATACCGGCGGCAGCAGTCAAACAGTCTGTCCACTCCCACCGACCGGTTGACCGGCATCAGCCGGGAGCGGGTCTCATCGTCCGGGGCGTGGAGGGATACTGATAAAGTTAATTGTAACCGATAACCGGCAAGTTTGTCAATTTTTTCTGTTAAGCCGCAGGTAGAAAGAGAAATGTGCCGCATCCCGATGTTCATTCCGTCCGGATCGTTGACCAATTCCAGAAAACGCATGACCGCATCGAAATTGTCCAGCGGCTCTCCAATGCCCATCAGGACAATGTTGGAGATTTTTTCTCCCGATTCCTTCTGAACAAAAATAACCTGATCCAAAATCTCCCCGGCGGTCAGGCGGCGGACCAGCCCGCCCAGGGTGGAGGCACAGAAGGCGCAGCCCATGAGAC